>JADHMB010000013.1 GCA_016780365.1 Flavobacteriales bacterium | reverse complement strand
AAATCAGGAGATCAATATCTTTATTCAAAATTTATTAAAAACTAATTACAACAAAACCTGTAAACAATAGCATCTTTCCGTTTGCTAATACTAATAGCTGAACGTTTGCCTCTAAGTTTAACTAATTAATCTTAAGCATTGGTGTCTAATACCTTATCGGAATGGTATTCACCAGCATCTAATTTGGTTTTGATTTTATTAAATGTACTAATGGTATATTCAACATCTTCCAAAGAGTGAGAAGCAGTTGGAATTAATCTTAATAAAATAACGTCTTTAGGAACCACAGGATAAACAACAATGGAACAGAAAAGTCCATAATTTTCTCTCAAATCAAATGTTAATTTAGTAGCCTCTCCCAAAGTTCCACTAAGCATAACAGGAGTTACACACGAATTGGTGTTGCCTAAATTAAAACCAGAACTTTTAAGTCCCGATTGTAAGGCATTGGCAATTTCCCAAAGTTTGTCTTTTTGTTCTTTGGCTTTTAGTAATTCTAATCTTTTCAATCCACCAACCACTAGTGGCATAGGAAGTGATTTAGCAAATATTTGAGACCTCATATTGTATGCTAAATAATTAATAACATCATCTGTGCTACAAACAAAAGCTCCTACGCTTGCCATAGATTTTGCAAATGTTCCAAATAAAACATCTATTTCATCTTGAATACCTTGCTCTTCGCCTGCACCTTGTCCTTTTTCACCAAGAGTTCCAAACCCATGCGCATCGTCTACAAAAATTCGGAAGTTGAACTTTCCAGATTTTCTATACTCTATTATTTCTTTAAGTTTTCCCTGGTCACCACTCATTCCAAAAACACCTTCTGTTACTACTAATATTCCACCTCCAGTCTGGGTTGCTATTTTAGTGGCAACAGTCATTTGTTTTTCAAAACTTTCCATGTCGTTGTGAAGAAATACTTTTCTTTTTCCCTGGTGAAGTCTAACACCATCTACCATACAAGCATGAGATTCACTATCGTAAACTATAACATCGTTTCTATCTACCAATGCTTCTATAGTAGACATACAACCTTGATAACCAAAATTCAATAAGTAACACGCGTCCATGTCCATAAAGTCAGCAAGTTCTCTTTCTAACTTTTCATGTTCGCTAGTTTGACCAGACATCATTCTAGCACCCATTGGGTAACCAAGTCCCCATTTTTTGGAAGCTTCAGCATCTGCTTCTCTTACTTCTGGGTGGTTGGACAAACCTAGATAATTATTAATACTCCATGTAAGTACTTCTTTTCCTTTAAAAAACATTCTCGGAGCAATATCTCCTTCTAACTTTGGGAATGTAAAGTATCCATGAGATTCTTTAGCATGTTGTCCCAAGGGACCTCTGTTGTTTTTTATTTTGTCAAAAATATCCTTCATAATACTTATTCTAATAGAATTTTGCCAAAATTATAACACTTTAATCGCTTTTAGAACTTTTGTTTTAGTTTTATTAACATATCTATTCACATACTTTATCAATTATCTTAAATATTATTAGGAATATAATTCTATATTAGAATTGACTTTTCAAATTGTATAAATCTTTTACAGAATTAAAATATCTTGTACTTATCTTAAAACAATAACTTGTTAAATGAGTAAATTAATTGCCTGTTTTCTTTCTGTTTTTTTGTTGTCCTGCAACAACGAAAACGAGTCTAAAAGTTTAGCAAAAGTCGTTCAAAGTTCAGAATTAAAAACTCTTGAAAACAAAGATATTTTACTACAAACCGCATCATTTGGGAATTCTAGTACCAAAAAAACTGTAAAACCGAAAAATTTTGAAAAAATTGAAAAAAATATTTTACTTGGAAAATTCGATTATAAAAAAGACAGTAATTTTAGTATTGTAAGTTCTAAATACTCTTCAAAAACAATTTACCTTAGAAATGAAGTATTGCTAAAGTTTGATCAAATGTACAATGCTGCCCTTAAAGATGGTATAAAACTTGTAATAATTTCCGGAACAAGAAGTTTCAACCATCAAAAATATATTTGGGATAGAAAATGGGCTAAAAACATCCTAAAAATGGATAGTATTTCCGCAGTAAAAGAGATTATGAAATACAGCTCCATGCCTTCAACCTCTAGACACCACTGGGGAACGGATATAGATTTAAACAATTTAGAAAACAGTTATTTCGAAATAGGTGAGGGTAAAAAAATATTCGATTGGTTGGTTGAAAATGCTTCTAAATATGGTTTTCACATGACTTACGATAACCAAGAAGAGACCAAAAGAACTGGATATAAAATGGAAAAATGGCATTGGTCTTATATGCCAATATCCGAGCAATTTTTAATTCAATTCAATGAATATATTAATTGTGAGAATATTTCCTCTTTCAAAGGATCTAAGTTTGCTTGTCATCCAAAGGTAGATGTAATTAAAAACTTTGTTAACGGAATAAATACTGATTTTAAAAAAATAATAAATGTTACTGAATAGAATTTGGGTGGCTTTAATTGCCATAGCTATGATTATGGCCTGTGGAAAAGCATTTATTTTTCATGATTTTGACATTTTTAAACTCTTGGTGGAAAATCTTTTTGAAAGTGTAAAAAATGGTTTTGAAATGGTTATTTACCTCACTGGTGCTCTTTGCCTTTGGATGGGGGTGATGAACATCGGAGAACAAGCAGGAATTGTTTCTTCTCTATCTTGGTTTGTTTCTCCTCTTTTTTCTAGATTATTTCCTGAAATTCCAAAGGGACATCCAGCTTCAGGTGCTATAATGCTGAATTATAGTGCCAATATGTTAGGTTTAGACAATGCTGCAACTCCCATAGGTCTAAAAGCTATAAAACTTTTACAAGATTTAAACCCATCTAAAGATACCGCTAGCAATGCTCAAATTATGTTTTTAGTTTTAAATACATCTGGTTTAACCATAATTCCTGTAAGTATTATTGGCTATCGAGCAATGGCAGACGGAGCAACTGACCCAACTATAGTTTTTTTACCAATTTTATTTGCTACTTTTTTTGCTACTTTAACAGGCTTGATTCTTGTTGCAATCAAACAAAAAATAAATCTTTTTGATAGAGTTATTTTCGCCTACATCGGAGGATTAAGTTTTCTTATTTTTGGCTTACTTGCTTGGTGTATCTACTCTCCAGATTCTGTTAATTTCATATCCTCATTTGTGGGAAATTTTATATTACTTATCACCATTACTGGTTTTGTGATTTATGGTTTTGTGAAAAAAATCAATGTTTATGAAAGCTTTGTAGAAGGGGCAAAAAGTGGATTTGATATTGCACTTAGTATTCTGCCTTATGTTATTGCTATTCTTGCGGCTGTTTCTCTTTTTAGAACTTCAGGTGCAATGCAATCTCTATTTAGTGGAATTGAGTATGTTCTGGTATTTGTTGGAGTAAATTCTTTAGAGTTTATAGATTCTCTCCCTGTTGCTTTTATGAAACCTTTTAGCGGACCTGCAGCAAGAGCACTGATGCTAGAAATTTTCCAAACCAATGGTGTAGAGTCTTTTGTTGGAAGACTTGCTTCAACTTTTCAAGGTTGCTCTGATACAACCTTTTATATTTTAGCAGTTTATTTTGGTTCTGTAAAAATTAAAAAAATTCGCTACGCTGCTTCCGTAGGGTTAATTGCTGATTTTGTGGGGATTGTTTCCTCCATTTTCTTAGCTTATATATTTTATACTTAGTATTCCAACAATTATTTCCTTCCAATTATAACAAAGAAACCTATATTTGAAAAAAATTTAATTTGAGTCACCAAAGAGAAAAATATTTTGAACGTTCACTTAAGCTTTTATCCAAGTTAAATAATGGTATTCCTCTACTTGCTTTTATTACAACCTTTGTTTTTTTAACAATGTTGTCTTGTTCTGATTACAACAAAATTTTGAAAGGAACAGACTATAATTTAAAGTATGAAAAAGCTCTGGAGTACTATGAAAATAACCAGTGTTACAAATCCTTGCCACTTCTAGAAGAATTAATGTCTTATTTTAGAATGACTAGTAAAGGGGAAGATGTATATTATTACTATGCAAAAAATCAATATTGCATGGGGGATTACTATCTTGCTGGGTATTATTTTAAAAGATTTGTAAAAAACTTTCCTCAAAGTTCAAGAGTGGAAGAATGTGCTTTTAATTCTGCTATTTGTCTTATGAAGAACTCTCCAGATTATTATTTAGACCAATCAGAAAGTTATAAAGCAATCGATGAATTTCAACTATTTATGAGCAAATACCCCAATAGCTATCTATTAGATAGTTGTAATAAAATGGTTAGTGATTTAAGAAACAGACTAGAATTAAAAAGTTTTGAAAAGGGAAAACTTTATTATAAAATGGAAAAATACAGGTCTGCTACCATTGCTTTAAATACTACAATTTCTGAATTTCCAAACACCAATTTTAAGGAAGAAATACTCTTTCTGATATTAAAATCTAACTATTTGTATGCTTCAAATAGTATCGACTCAAAAAAAATAGAAAGATTTGAAGAAACTATTAAATCTTATTATACTTTTGTGGATTCTTATAAAAGCAGTAAGTTTGCACGAGAATCGGAAAGCTTTTACTTATCGAGCTTGAAAGAACTAGAAAAACTCAAAATTTAACCAATGGCATATAAAGATAGCACAGCAGAGAGAACAACAATTACAAGAAGTCTTAGAGAATTAGAGTCTGAAACCAGTAATATCTACGAAATAATCACTGTTTTATCAAAGAGATCTAACCAGATTAATGTTGAAATGAAAGAAGAGCTTAATCAAAAATTAGATGAGTTTGCTACTTCAACTGATAATCTAGAGGAAATTTTTGAAAACAGAGAGCAAATTGAAGTTTCAAAATATTACGAAAGATTGCCTAAATCTGGAGCTATTGCTATTCAGGAATTAGAAAACGACAAAATATTTTGGAAATCTCCTGAAAACGAAGATTCCAACGAATAATATTTTTCATGCTAAGTGGCAAAAATGTATTACTAGCTGTCACTGGAAGTATAGCTGCATACAAATCAGCCTTTTTAATTAGAGAATTTATCAAATCTGGAGCATTTGTAAAAGTTATAGTTACAGAAGCTGCTCTTCAATTTGTTACTACCGTTACCCTATCTACTTTATCAAAAAATCCAGTCTATAAAGACTTTATCAAAGACGAAAATACTGGCGAATGGAACAACCACGTTGATCTTGGTTCTTGGGCCGACTTAATGGTTATTGCTCCAGCTACTGCCAACACAATATCTAATTTAGTTTCTGGAAAAGCAGATAGTTTTTTCTTATCTACATTTCTTTCATGCAATGCCCCAGTTTTTGTTGCCCCAGCAATGGATTTAGATATGTTTAAAAATAAATCTACTCAGTCAAATATTCAATTATTAACAAAAAGATCGGTAAATGTAATAGAGCCAAAAGAAGGAGAATTAGCTAGTGGATTAGAAGGGAAGGGTAGAATGGAAGAACCAGAAGAAATAGTGACTTACATAAACAATTATTTTCTTGAAAAAGCTACTCTAAAAAACTTAAATATTTTAATTTCTGCTGGACCTACATACGAATCCATAGACCCTGTTCGTTTTATAAGCAATCATTCAACTGGAAAAATGGGATATGCTTTGGCTAACGAAGCGCAAAAAAGAGGTGCAAATGTTCAATTGGTTTCAGGACCTGTAACATTGAAAACACCTGAAAATGTCCAAAGAATAGATGTTATGTCAACTCAGGAAATGAAAAAAGAAATTACTAAAAGATTTGATAAAATAGACGTTTTAATAATGAGTGCTGCTGTAGCAGATTATGAGCCAAAAAATATTGCTTCAAATAAAATTAAAAAGCAAGACCAAGAAATAAGCATTCAATTGAAAAAAACACCAGATATTTTAAAAGATTTATCAAAAAGTAAAAAGAAGCAACTCGTTATTGGTTTTGCTCTAGAAACAGAGAATGGTATTGAAAATGCCTATCAAAAAATGAAAAGAAAAAATCTAGATGCAATTATTTTAAATTCTCTGAGAGATACTGGAGCTGGTTTTGGTCATGATACCAATAAAATCACCTTAATAACTCCTTCCGAAGAGAGGGAGTTCGAGTTAAAAACCAAAGATCTAGTAGCAATAGATATTCTAAACTTTGTAGAAGAATGTATTTAAGAATTAAAATACTATTTATTGTTACTTTGGGTTTTTCTAAATTATCTATTTCTCAGATATTCAATTGTGAAGTTCAAGTTATAGCACCTACTCTTCAAAATAATCCTGCAAATGAAGAGATTTTTTCTTCCTTAAAAAACGCCATGATTGAATATATCAATTTTGGCTACAATTGGACCAACGACAAGTTTGAACAGCACGAACAAATTGATGTTTCTTTTTTATTGACACTAAATTCTAAGTCTGGGAATGATTTTTCGGGAAAATTGCAAATTACTTCCCAAAGACCAGTTTTTAATTCTGATTACAAATCGCTTTTAATGAGTTATATTGATAAAAATGTCACTTTTAAATATATTAGAAACTCACCTATACAATATTTTGAAGGGCAGCACGTAGATAATTTAGCCGATATCTTAGCTTATTATATTTATATGATTCTAGGTTACGATTACGACTCTTTTTCTATGGAAGGTGGGACACCTTATTTTAATAAAGCAGATCAAATTTTAAGTATTTGTCAAAGTGCATCAGAACCAGGTTGGAAAGCTCCCGATGGTGATGGAAGTAACAATCGCTTTTGGTTAATACAAAATGCTTTACAACCTCAATTCACATCTCTTAGGAAGACTTTTTACAATTACCATATTAGTGGTTTAGACCAGTGTTATATCAATAGAGATACCTGTATTAAAGAAATAACTAGCTCTGTAAATGATTTATTGGAGATTCATAAGAGTAGACCTTCTTCTTTAAATATGCAATTGTTTTTTAATGCCAAATATGAAGAGTTAATTAAAATTTATTTACCTACTTCACCATCTGAAAGAAACAAAATTTATAATCTGGTTTCTCAATTAGACCCATCTAGAATAAAAGCATATAATAAATTGAAGTAAATTTAGTCATGGATAAATTTAAAGGTACAGGCGTCGCACTAGTAACTCCATTCAATGAAAATGGAAAAGTAGATTACAATGGTTTACAGAAACTAGTTGAGTTTCAGATTAATAATGGAACCAACTATCTAGTAGTACAGGGCACTACTGGAGAGTCTGTCACTCTTAATAAAGAAGAGAAAATAGCAGTACTAGATTATATTATTGAAATTAATGCTGGTAAACTTCCTATTTTATTAGGAGTTGGTGGAAACAGCACATCCGATGTTTGTGAAAAAATAAAGTTTTTTTCAGACCATAAGATAGATGGATTTCTCTCTGTAAGTCCATATTATAACAAACCATCACAACAAGGTATTTACGAGCATTTTAAATCCATATCTAATGCAACTAATCTTCCTATTATAATTTACAATGTGCCAGGAAGAACAAGTTCCAATATAACTGCTGATACAACGGTTAAACTGGCAAAAGATTTTAAAAATATAGTAGGAGTTAAAGAAGCATCTGGAAACTTAGAACAAATAATGACTATCATTTTAAAAAAACCAGATAATTTTTTGGTGATTTCTGGGGACGATGCTTTAACTCTTGGACATATTTTAGTAGGAGGAGACGGTGTTATTTCTGTAATA
The DNA here is from genome assembly GCA_016780365.1 of Flavobacteriales bacterium. GTDB lineage: Bacteria > Bacteroidota > Bacteroidia > Flavobacteriales_D > Parvicellaceae > MED-G20. Next base: position 28,293 of record JADHMB010000013.1, on the reverse strand, counting down.
GCTAATGCATTCCCCAAAAGATTTTCAACTATGGTAGATGCAGCTTTGAATAAAAATTTAGATTTAGCAAAAGAAAAGCATTACGAACTCTTCGAGATCATTCATTATTTATTTGTGGATGGAAATCCCGCAGGAATTAAGTACTTGCTAAAATTAATTAACATATGCTCTGATTTTGTTAGGTTGCCGCTTGTTGGTATTACAGAAGAAACATCTAAAAAACTATATTCTCTTACAGCGTCAATAGATGATACTTTGGTTTAATTTAAAGTAGGATTAACGAAATAGCTAGTATTCCAAATCCAACTCCAACCCATTTAAAAATAGATACCTTTTCTTGAAATAAGATTACTGATAATATAGTACACATTACGATAACACCAATATTTACTATTGGAAAGACTTGGTAAGTAGTAAATAGTTCACTTTTTAAAGATTTTATAAAATAAAGCAGGGTTAAATAGTTAGGGATTCCTAGAATAATTCCCCAAAAAATACTTTTTTTATCCATCTTTAGATTGGATGTTTTTATTTTAATAAAACTATATAACCCACCTGTAAATCCAGCAAAAAGAAAGGTCAATGTGAAAAAAAGATTCATATTTTGACTATTTAAAATATTTCTTTGTCCCCAATTTAGAAGACCATCTGCTAAACCTTGACCTATAAAAAGTAAGAAGAGGATGATTATATTTAGTTGACTTAGTTTTTTACTTTTCTTGTCTTCTTTAGAAGAAAATACAATAGCTCCGAGTGCAAGAAAAACTCCTATAATTTTAAAAAAAGTAACTTCCTCTTTAAATAAAATTATTCCTATTAATATTGGAATAACCATAGACATCTTATTGGATATTGTACTTAAAGTAATTCCTATTTTCTGTGCTGAATAGGCATATAAATTAAATGTTATTACAAATAGAGATCCTATAATTAAGGCTATAATTACAAGAATTAAATTGGTATTAGTTTTAAGTTCAATAAAACTGTTTTCTAGTAAATAACTCGATAATGCTAATGTTCCTGCAGTAAAATAGTTGAAAGTAATGGCTATTAGATTATTTACCCTTATTTTATCAAAATATTTAAACAACATAACCATCACGGAAAATGTGGTAATTGTTATGGCTAAATCAATCATTCAAGTATTTAAGAAGTGTATCCTGACCTATTTCATCCTTTGATATCCATTTTTTATTTAATACAGGGGATTTTAATCCATTTTTAAATAATTTATCTCCAACAATTACTCTTGCTTCATCCCAGTAATTGTTGTTTATAAAACTTGTTATTGTTTTGAATCCTCCTTCAATAATTATGGAGGAAATTTCCATTTGGTATAAATAGTTTAACAGATTAAGAATCATATCTTTCTCCTTAAATTTCAAGTAGAATATATTATCTTTTTTTTCTTCCACAATTAAATTTGCAATTATTGTTTTGGAGCTATTATCAAAAATATTATAGTCAGAACCCAATTTAAGATTTGGATCTAAGATTACTCTCACAGGGTTTATTCCTTTGACCTCTCTTACGGTAAGTTTTGGATTGTCATTTTCTACAGTAGTTCTTCCAACTAAAATTGCATCCTCATGTGCTCTCCACTGGTGAACTAAGGTTTTGGAATTTTCACTACTGATCCAATTAATTTCTTTCTTTTTTCCCTTTCGAAAAATATCCATAAAACCATCTTTGGTTTCCGCCCATTTCAGAATTATGTAAGGCCTATTTTTTTGGTGATAGGTAAAAAACCGTTTATTAACTTCTAGACATTCCTTTTTTAGCAAATCAACTTTGACTTTCACATTGTTTTCTTGCAGATATTTTATTCCCAATCCATTTACTTTCTTCGAATTGTCTTTGCTGCCAATTACAACACTAGAAATTCCTACTTTAACTATTAAATGACAACAAGGTGGGGTTTTTCCAAAATGACAACAAGGCTCAAGATTTACGTACAAAGTTGCTCCCTCTAGCTCTCTTTTGTTTTTCACCATATTAATGGCATTTACTTCAGCATGGTTTTCACCATATTTTTGATGATATCCTTCTCCTATAATTCTATTTTTGTAGACAATTACACAACCTACCATGGGGTTTGGTGAAACAAATCCTGCTCCTTTTCTTGCCAATTCTAGGCATCTTGCCATGTATGTATTGTCTTGTTTCAAGATTATAAAAATATATATATTTATTACGGTAAATTCATAGAAGCGTTAATTATTATTATTTGTTCTTGGATAAAACATATAATTCACTATTTTTGTCGCCCGTAAATACTTGATGGTCCAAGTAAATTAACCTCTCTTTGGATAGACCATTATCAGAGATACAAAAAAAACGCCACATGGCCGAAGATAAAAAAGAACCAAAAGCTGCCAAAAAAACTGCAGCAACTACCAAAAAGACTACTGCAAAGAAAGCACCTGCTGCTAAAAAGACTACTGCAAAGAAGGAGACAGTTGCAAAGAAAGCACCTGCTGCTAAAAAGACTACTGCAAAGAAGGAGACAGTTGCAAAGAAAGCACCTACTACTAAAAAGACTACTGCAAAGAAAGAGATATCTATTACAGAAAAAGCTACTTCAAAATCTATTGAAGATGTTGTGGAAACGAAAACTGTTGCTCCAAAAGTAGAGAAAAAAGTACCAACTGTTTTTGATTGGGATGCTTTTGAAGCCGAGGAAACCGATTCTTATTCAGCTGCTGAAAGAACTAGACTAAATGATATGTATGATGGTACTCTTACTCAAATTGAGGAGAAATCATTAATTCAAGGTTTGGTAATTGCAATCACAAAGAAAGAAGTGGTAATTAATATCAATTACAAGAGCGAGGGCGTAGTTCCTAAAAATGAATTTAGATACAATCCGGACTTAGCTATTGGTGATTCTGTTGATCTATACATAGAAAATATGGAAGATAAAACAGGCCAATTAGTAGTTTCTCATAAAACTGCACGAACACATTTGGCTTGGATAAGAGTTAATGAAGTACTAGGAAGTGGAGAAATTATTACTGGATATGTTAAGTGTAGAACCAAAGGTGGATTAATTGTTGATGTTTTTGGAATTGAAGCATTTTTACCTGGTTCACAAATCGATGTTAAGCCAATTAGAGATTACGATCAGTTTGTTGGAAAAAATATGGAATTTAAAGTTGTTAAAATCAACAAAGAATTTAAAAATGTTGTAGTATCTCATAAAGCGCTTATTGAAGCTGAGATCGAAGAACAGAAAAAACAAATTATGTCTGGTCTTGAAAAAGGTCAGGTATTAGAAGGTATTGTTAAAAACATTACTTCTTATGGAGTATTTATTGATTTAGGTGGTGTGGATGGATTAATTCATATTACAGATCTTTCTTGGGGAAGAGTCAATCATCCAGAAGAATTAGTTACTCTTGACGAGAAAATAAAAGTAGTTATTTTAGATTTTGATGACAATAAGAAAAGAATTGCATTGGGTCTAAAACAATTATCTGAACATCCTTGGGATTCGTTAAATAAAGATTTGAAAATTGGCGACAAAGTTAAGGGCAATGTGGTAGTAATAGCAGACTACGGTGCTTTTATAGAAATTGCACCTGGAGTTGAAGGATTGGTTCACGTTTCAGAAATGAGCTGGAGTCAGCACTTAAGAACTGCAAATGATTTCTTAAAAGTTAGTGATGAGGTTGAAGCAGTTGTTTTGACTCTTGACAAAGAAGAAAGAAAGATGTCTTTAGGAATAAAGCAATTAATACCAGATCCTTGGGAAAATATTGACAAGAAATACCCAATAGAATCTAAGCATATCTCAAAAGTTAGAAACTTTACCAACTTTGGAGTATTTGTTGAATTAGAAGAAGGAATTGATGGTTTAATTCATATTTCTGACCTTTCTTGGGATAAGAAATTTAAACATCCCTCTGAGTTTTGTAATGTAGGAGACGAATTAGAGGTAGTTGTTTTAGAATTAGATGCTGAAAACAGAAGACTAAGCCTTGGGCACAAACAACTTCAAGAAAATCATTGGGATGTTTACGAAACAGTTTTTACTATGAACTCTAGTCATGAAGGAACAGTAATAAAACTGAAAGACAAAGCTGGAATCGTATCTATGGAATATGGTATAGAGGCCTATTGTCCTGCAAAGCATATGAAAAAAGAAGATGGTTCCTATGTTGCTGAAGAAGAAAAAACGCAATTTGTAGTTTTAGAGTTCAATAAAGAATCTAAGAAAATATTGGTTTCTCATACGAAAGTTTGGGGAGAGGTTGAAGCTAAAAAAGCTAAATCAAACGCTTCCAAAACAAGTAGAGCTGTAAGATCAATAAATGATTCTAGAGAAAAAACTACTCTTGGAGATTTAGAAGCATTATCTGCTCTAAAAGACAAAATGGATAAAGGAAAATAATTTTTTACAATTATATTTTAAAAACCGCTCAATGAGCGGTTTTTTTTTGCTTACATTTAGCCCATATTATTGATTTAAACAATAAAATTAATTTAGACAATGAGTGTATTAGTAGATAAAAATTCAAAAGTAATCGTACAAGGTTTTACAGGTGGTGAAGGAACTTTTCATTCAGAGCAAATGCTTGCTTATGGGACCAATGTTGTAGGTGGAGTAACTCCTGGAAAAGGTGGTCAAGAACATTTAGGAAAACCTGTTTTTAATACTGTTGAAGATGCAGTAGTTAAAACCCAAGCCAATGTTTCTATAATTTTTGTTCCTCCAGCATTTGCCGCTGATGCAGTTATGGAAGCAGCTCAAGCTGGCATTAAAGTTGTTATTTGCATAACTGAAGGTATTCCTGTTTCAGACATGATTAAAGTAAAAGAGTACTTAAGCGATAAGGACTGCACAATGGTTGGTCCAAATTGTCCTGGAGTTATTTCAGCTGACGAAGCTAAAGTTGGTATTATGCCTGGATTCATATTCAAAAAAGGAAATGTAGGAATTGTGAGCAAATCTGGTACTTTAACCTATGAAGCGGTAGATCAGGTCACTAAAGTTGGATTAGGTCAAACTACTGCAATAGGTGTTGGAGGTGATCCGATTATTGGCACAACAATTAAAGATGCTGTTGAATTACTAATGAATGATGATGAAACTCATGGAATTATCATGATTGGTGAAATTGGTGGAAATTTAGAAGCCGAAGCTGGAAAATGGATCAAAGAAAACGGAACAAAGCCTGTAGTTGCATTTATCGCTGGAGATACTGCTCCTAAAGGAAGAACTATGGGACATGCTGGTGCTATTGTTGGTGGTGATAGTGATACTGCTTCAGCCAAAAAAGCTATTCTTAAACAATGTGGTGTTCATGTTGTAGACTCACCAGCAGACTTAGGAACTAAAATGTTTGAATTATTATCTAAATAATTCTTTAAATATTAAATATAAAAAGCAACCCAAGGTTGCTTTTTATAATCAATTTGTTTTATAAATTTATTCAGAAGAATTAACTGGACCTTGTGCTGGTTTCATAGGTGTAGCATTTGTTTTTGGTGCCTTTACCTCGCCTTTAATTCTAATTGTGGAAGTTCCACCAATCACTTTACCCTCACTGTCTTTTTTTGCTCTTGTAATGTTGTCAGAATTCATTGCATTAGATTGAATAGTTACAGATTTGTTAATAACACCAACTCTTTTAGTATCGTATCTAACTCTTATTTCACCAGACTCCCCTGGAGCCCATGTTGATGAACCATCTTTTTTCCTCCATGATGGGACAGTACAGCCACAAGAACCCTTTGCATTAGTTATATTCAATGGTTGATTACCAGTGTTGGTAAAAACAAATACACATTCTCCATTAGCACTTTTTTCAATTTGGCCATAGTCATGAGTTGACTTGTCAAAAGATATTTCAGCACCCTGGGTTAGTGCAATAGCTTGTTGGGCTACAAAAGAATTTATTGTTAAAAACGTTGCTATTAAAAAGCTTAATTGTAAAATTGATTTTTTCATTGTGTTAATTTATTCTTAGTTATTTCAAATATATAAAATGTGTTTTAATATAAAGACTCAAAAACCAGACCATTTTAATCTTTATTGTTCTTTTTTTTAGAATTTTCTATTCTTTCTTTCTCTTTTTCACTTTCTTTTTCAAGAATTTCTAAGTATTCGATGTCAATATCTTCTAGATGTTCTAGCATTTTCGTAAGAGAAAGTGCATTTAATTTCTTTCCAATTATTCTTTTTTCGTCATCCAATAGATAAACTTGTGGAGTACTGAATATATCATAGCTTAACCTAAAATTTAAACTTCCAAGCGTAGTAACTCTTTTTTCATAGATATAAAATTTTGCATTTTCATTGGCATCAGGAAAATCAGATATATTTATCCATTGTAGTTTATTTTCTTTAACATATTCTATCCATTTTTTATTTTCAAGATTGGTGCCAATTGCAATAAACTCAATATCAATATTCTTTTCTTTTAGCTCTTTATAAAGCTCAATCATTTTAGGAATCTCTTTTTTGCAATGTCCACAATCAGGGTCCCAAAATATTAAAAGATTATATTTATTAGGTAACTTGTAAAAGTCAATCCAATTGGATTCAGAGGTGTCTGCTAATATTAATCTTGGTGCTTTTTTTCCAATTAAAAGTGGTTCTGTTTTATCGGCTTTTTCACATAAGTCCACTAGTTTTGTAGAGTCAATCCAATACGCTTTAGAGTTCTCAACTGGACAATAATATTTTTTTGCCATACAAACAAATACAGCATCCATACCCATAATATTTGATGTTTCATATTTATAGGTTAGGTGGTGAACAGTATATTTAAAAAGTTCACTTTTCGGATCCATTTTGTCTATTACTTTATGTGCATAATGGCATATTGTATCTGGAATTTGTGGAATCATGTTCTTGAAGAAAAAATCCAATTTCTTATGGTAAACAGGAGTATGAACAATCCTATTGTCTGTGACATCAATATTGTCCCAGTAATGGTCTAGATAATATCGATATTTAAGAGAATCGTTTTCTTTTATTTCTTCTGGTATTTCAGGATCAATAGACATTGCAAGCACTTTTGCAGCAAGTAGGTTTTTATTATTGGTGATGTTATTTCTTTGGTAACTCTTAACTTCTAAATCTAGGGCATTTCTCTTTTTTTCGTTGTTTTCTCCATTAAGAGACATTGCTTTATTTTTCATGGAACCCAAAAACGTAATGTATTCGTAGAAAATCTTATTATTCTTAGATTTTACAACTTTCATTTTACCATTAAAATCATTGATGTCAGTTTCCATTATTACATCTTCTTCTGCAACAATAAATTCAAAGTATTTAGAGTTTGGACAGACCACTGCATAAATACCTCCTGTAAGCTTTTTTTTATTAAAAATGACTGTTTCATTTTTAGAATATGCGGTATCAGCATAATAAAGTTTCTCCCCAAAATATCTTGCTAAAAATACAGTTGTATCTTTTAAACCACTTATTTTAAAATTTAAATTTTGTTGTCCAAACACGTTGGCTGTAATAAAAATAAAAGGGATTATAAAAGTTCTTTTAATAAATAACATATATCTAAAATAACTATAATGTAAAGTAGGTTTTGAAATTTAACATTTTTTAAGCAAATATGACTTATATCGATGGGCATAATAAAAAAAAGCGGAAAATATTCCGCTTTAATACTAACTATAAATTATAAGTAATTGTAAACAATAAAGTATTTAAATAATACACGTTTTAAATCAATTATTAATCAAAACAGGTCAATTTTATCATTTAAAACACATATCTATTACGTTGAATACTATTTAAATGGGGGGTAAATAAAAATTTTTCGAAAGGAAAACTATACAAGACTACTGAATAATTATTTTGAAAGTTTCTTCTTGGTTTTCTAAAAAATAAATTCCTTTTGCTAGGTAGATTAGAACTTTATGATCTATTATCCCAGACCAAACTGTTTTTCCCATTGTGTTATATATATTGACGATTTCATCATTTACACTACTCTCAATATTAATGTAGCCGTTGGAGGGATTTGGATAAACTGAAAAACTATTAGAATTTAATTTTTCTTTATTGGTTAAGTTATTGGTGACCACATTTACATTATCCAGTGCTATTATATACCTATTGTTAGAGTAATGTCTAAAAGCGATATATAATGGGGTATTTAAAGGGATACCTTCTAATTTTACCTGAAAATTTGTCCAAAGATTTGGAAGAGCAATCGTATCAAAAAACAACATGCTATTTAAAATACTATCTTTTTCTAAATATTGAGAACAAAAAACCTGAAGAGCTTCCGGGTAAGACCCGTCCAAGGACTTGGCTTGAAAATTTAAATAATTTCCATTATTGGTAAAGGTTAATGCTGGAGTTATAATAAAATTATTTGCTGCAATAGTATCATTAAACCAAGAATTAGCAGCCATTATAGAGTCTCCAACGTTTAAAGAGTCATAATCTTCCACTAGGTGAAAGGAGCTAATTAGATTAGAAACCATAGGGTCGTTGTAAGGGGCTGCCATATCTCCATCTATAAAAGTCCATGAAGTCAAATTCCCATTGTTAAAATTTTGATTTAATAACTCAGTTTGTGCTAAGGATAATCCAAAAGAAAATAAAAATAAAAATAAAAATATATTGCGCATTACTTCTTTTTTGTCGGTAATAATGGCAAATGTAATTATTTCCTATCAACATTAGAACATGGACAATATATCTAATCTATTAGTTTATTAAAAAATGCTGGTATTATTTTTGATAAATTCAATTCATGAAATTACTAATCTCTCTTTTTTTCTCTTTCATTTTCTTTTTAGGTTTTTCTCAAACCTATTCTTTAAAAGACTTTTATAAATCCGATACTGTTTTAGATAATAAGATAGATTCTATTTTTAATCTTTTAAATGATACTTCTAGAGTTGGACAAATGATTGTTCCTGCTATTGGTAGATTGGGGAAATCTAGAGATCACGTTTTGGCATTGGCACAAAAAGGATGGATTGGGGGGATACTATTATTGAATGGTACTTTTGAAGAATTCTCTAAAGATGTAAAAAACTACGACAGTACAATGATTGCCAAAGGACATCTTCCTTTAATTTTCAGTGCCGATGCAGAACCCACATTAGTCAATAGAAAGATCATAGGGTCTCAAAAAGTACCTTACACAAATACCATTCACAGTATGGATAGTGTAGAAATTATTGCCAGTATAATTTCAGAGGACCTTAACAAAATTGGAATTAATCAGAATTATGCTCCAGTTATTGATGCTTCGCCAAATAAGGTAGTTAGTAATAGAAGTTTTGGTTTAAATATGGATACGGTTATTTCCTTTTCTAATAAATTCATTAATACTACTCAGAAACGAAATATTATTGCTACCGCAAAACATTTTCCAGGACATGGTTATGTTAAAGGAGACACCCATAAGGAATTGATCTTTATAGATGGAGAAATGAAAGAAGTTGAAAATTATATTCCTTTAATTCAAAGTGGTGTGATTTCAATAATGGTAGCCCATCTTGCAGTAAAGAATAATGAAGAGTACAATACCTTTGGTTTGCCTTCTACTTGTTCAAGAAATATTGTAACCAATCTTTTGAAAGACTCTTTAGGGTTTGAAGGGTTAATTGTTACAGATGCTCTTAATATGGGTGGTGTAGCTAATTTAGAAAACAACGGATTAAAGGCTGCTCAAGCAGGATGTGATCAATTACTCATGCCAATAGATGAAGAAAAAGTATTGTTAAATATTCTAGGTTTAATTGAAAAAGACCAGATCTTTAGAAAAGAAATTTATGATTCAATAAAGAAAATAATAAGACTCAAGATTTGCCTTGGGAAATTAATTTAGTTGTATGTCTTTTTATTCCACTGGTATTCACTCGGGTAAACATTTTGAGAAAAACAAATAAAAGTAGAGAGAGAACATAACATAATAAAGGCATATAAAAACCATGCTATTCTATGGTAGCCAAAATAACCCATATCAACTTCTGCCCCATTCAAAATTAACCATGTTGGTGTAAAAGCGGCAATTAAAAATGCAGCAATTCCTACTGTTATAAACATAGACTCTATAGTCTTAAGCGGCAAAGCCAATGCTTTTTTTATCCATCCTAAATCATCTCCCCATTGGTGAACCAACAAATAATTTTTATTTTTAAGAGGAATGAATAACAAGGGATCTTTATTGCAATCCTCTAAATCAAAAGCTTGAGATGGCGCTAAGATGAAGAAATGTTCAACAGATAAGTTGTTTGCTTTTTCAATTTCTTTAATTTTGAAAATAGCTTCTTTTGGTATTTCGTTTTTGAAATACTTAGTAGGTAAAAATCTAAGACGATGTTGAATAGCTATTTTTTTAATGGATTCAATATTGAAAATGTCTTCATTAGAATTAGTAATAATTTCAGCAAAATAATTTTTAGAACTGGATTTTATAATGTTGTTCTCTATCTGAGTTTCTTTAACAACATCGTTATCTAATAATTGATTTACAGAGTTTAGAACATCATTTTCTGAATTACTTCTTACTTTAATAAGCTCTTTTTTTATATCAATACTGTCAAACATATCTACTTTTTTTACTAAAATATATACAAATATTAGCGTTTACTATTTTGTTTAATTGTTTCGGATAAATTATTGTAATTTATTTTTCTTCATTAAGTTTTTTTGGTATTTACTTTGAACAATATCTACAAATGCTAGAATAGATATGATAAAATAAAATGTCGCTTTATTCATAGCATGAATTGAATTGCCCAATATTTTTAGATCAGCTTTTTCACCTCCTTCGGTTAATAGCATTACCCCAACAACAAATAATATAAAAAGCCCTAAAACCTCATATTTTCTATTCTTTTGTAAAAATTCAGATACTTTATTTGCAGCTAAAATCATTAAAACACCTCCAACAACAATTGATATTGCCATTATCACAAAATTATCCGTTAGTGCCATTGCACTAAGAATTGAATCAAACGAGAAGACAAGATTCATTAAAACAATCATGAAAATTACTCTTTTGGTAGAAGCTTTGGTTTTCTGTTCTTGATGTTCATTAAAAATAATCATGTGCCAAATTTCTTTAACAGAAGTGTAAAGAATAAATCCACCACCAAATAAAATGATTAGGCTATGTAGATTCATTTCAAAGGAAATAATTTCGGATTCACTAATTAAAAATGGATTCTTAAACTTTTCAACCAAATTAACTAGGATAAATAGTAAAGCAAGTCTTAGAACTATTGCAATTGTAATACCAATTTTCCTAACAAACTCTTGTTTTTCAATTGGGGCTTTTTTAGACTCTAATGCTATATATAAAAGATTGTCAAATCCTAAAACAACCTGCAATGCAATTAGCATAACTAGAGTGCCAATAATTCCAACTATTTCCATACCATCAAAGAAAGTGAAAATCTAATAATTTAGAATAGTGTAAAAAGATTTTTTTAAATAATTGGTTTAAAAATCTAAAAATAGATCCATTTAAATTGACTTTTATTCTGAATTAATACTGCTGGAGCTGGGAATTTAATTATGGAGAAAGTTTTAAAGAATAATTTTAAAAATTTATTTTTTGTTTCTATTTCTGTTAAATCTAAATCAAAACTTAGTAGATATTGAGACTGCCTTATTAAATTATTACATTCTATACAATTTAAATTTGGATTATTTCTTGCACCTGTAAATCCATCTATGGAGTATCCTAAGGCGAGGTTGATATACTTGAAAAGTTTAAATTTTTCTTGAATTTTAGTATTTAAATCTATTGTAATCCAATAGGTCTGTCCATTGTAGTCTTTAAAAATTCTTTCGGAAAAATTATTGCCTAACAAAGTGGGCCTATAAGTAGCATAAGGGCTTAAATGAGAGGAGAATTTCAATTTTAGAAATTGATTGTTAAATTTTTTTTCTTGAATGTAAAAAAGACCTGTTCCAATAAAATTAGAAATTAAATCATAATTTGAAAATCCCCATTCTGTAGAAAATCCATCTAAAACTTCAATCCCCAACATGAAAAACAAGCTATAGAAACAACTTTTTTCAATAGGATTTTCAATGTTTTTTCTCTCTAAAAACAAATGACTTTTTCTAGCGACTTGGTAAGACGAAAATATATGACCTGTTTTATCCATATAGTTCCATTCTTCTAAATCATTGAAAAAATGAAAAGAAGTTTGTGGATACTTTTTATACCATAAGTTATAAAGACCAAAATAAGATAAACTGGTTGCTCCTAATGCTGTAGAATTTAGAATAATGTTTTTTTTACTGGTGGAATCTCTACTATTATTTTCTTGAGCTGAATAACAAATCTGAATAAATGTGGCAAATATTAAAAACAAATATTTAAAACTTCTTACTCTAAAGAGTTTCATAAAATAATTCTAATTATTTAGTTTGGATAAATACTTGGAGCCGTTCACAATTATTCTAGCAAATAAAGAATGTTGAATACCCCATGGATTTAGATTCTCAGAAAAATTGGTTTTAGAGTATTGAATATGGTAGCCAAAATCAATAGTCAAATCTTTATTTATAAAATAATTAAATAAAAGTCCAGATCCAAATCCAAGGCCATAACCTCCAGGACTATTTACGGCACTTTGGTTCGTCTGTGTAGCAGAATTATGAATTATATTGTACTGTTGGTTATTAACCACAATATAATTTTCTTTTAGTCTCATTTCCAAAAGTTGAATAAAGAAGGGAGTTAATATAGAAAGATTGGACTCTTCATATATGGTTTTGGTAATTCCTAAATTTATCATGTTTCTTTTTTCTTTTCCGTTAATACTAACTGGAAAATATTCAGGTTCCAAAGACTGAGTTACAGATTGATTTTCAATAGCAATGGTTATAAAATCTTGAACATTTATTTCTGCAAAATTAAAATCTATGTAATATTTAGTTTTTCTTTTTTGCTTTCCTAGGTGAAATCCAATTTCAGTTCCAATAGAATATTTAATATCGTTGGGTAGATCATAAATGGAGTAGGGGTATTGGAAAAATTGTTCAAAAGTAGGTTTGTTAATATTATTATTAAAAATGCTAAATACATTGTAAGTAGTATAATTACCACCATATATAAATGCAGTATTTTTATTTGCAAAATAACCACCAGCATTAATTCCTAAAACAAGTTCACTTTTTTGCTGTCCAAGAGAAAAAATGGGTATAAATAATATTAAAAAATAAATATTTTTCACAGTTAATAATTTATTAAATAATCAATTTTTTCATTTAAATTTTTATTGGCTAAAAACTGTTCTTCTAAGTCACTTGCAAAAGGGACAGGTGTGTCCATACTTGCACATCTTATTACAGGAGCGTCTAAAGATTCAAAACAATTTTCATTAATTAAAGAAGAAATTTCTCCTCCAATGCCACCTGTTAAACAATCTTCATGTAGAACTAGTACTTTGTTGGTTTTTATAACACTTTCAAATATAGATTCTTTATCTAGTGGTAAAAGTGTCCTTAAATCTAATATATCAGCTGAAATATTTTTTTCTTTAATTGCTTTTTTAGCCCAGTGAACCCCCATTCCATAAGTAATAATACTTAACTCTTTACCTTCTTCAACTAATTTTGCTTTTCCAATAGGAGTAAGGTAATAGTTTTCAGGAACCATGCCAGTTAGACTTCTATACAAAGCCTTGTGCTCAAAAATCATTACTGGATTCGGATCTTCAATTGCAGCCAGCATCAATCCTTTTGCATCTTCAGGGTTAGATGGATACAAAACTTTCAGACCAGGCGTATGAGAAAACCAAGCTTCATTACTTTGCGAATGAAATGGTCCAGCTCCTACTCCAGCTCCAGTAGGCATTCTAATTACCACATCTGCATTTTGCCCCCATCTGTAATGTAACTTAGCCAAATTATTTACAATTTGATTAAACCCTACAGTTACAAAATCTGCAAATTGCATTTCCATTATTGCTTTTTTGTTTTTGAGTGAAAGTCCCAATGCAGCTCCTACAATTGCAGATTCGCAAAGAGGAGTATTTCTAACTCTATCTTTGCCAAATTTCTCTAGAAAACCTTCCGTCATTTTAAAAACACCGCCATATTCAGCAATATCTTGTCCCATAATTATAGAATTTTCAAACCTCTCCATACCTTGGAAAAGTCCTTGAGAAAGAGCATCAATAAACCTAATTTCTTTTTTGTTTTCTTTAGAGTAAGTTTCGTTATTGGAATGTTTTTTATAAATATCTCCTAATTCAGAATTTAAATCTGCCTTTAATTTTGGTGTTTCAAAAGCTTTTAACCAAGCTATATTAATGGCTTCTTTTATATTTTTTTTACTCTCTTGAATCTCATTTTCAGTAAGAATATTATTTTTTAATATTTCTGTTTCAAGTTTTAAAATTGGGTCCTTGGTTTTCCATTTATCTTGCAGTCCTTTGGGATAGTATTTTGTTCCAGATGCTTCCTCGTGTCCTCTCATTCTAAAGGTTAATGCTTCTACCAGAAATGGTTCAGGTTTTTTTGACTGTGACAATTTAACTTTCTTTATACAGTCGTAAACTTCAAGAATATTATTGCCATCTACCTGCTCAGTTTTCATTCCGTATCCAATTCCTTTATCGATAAATTGCTTACAATTAAACTGTTCTTTGGAGGGAGTAGAAAGACCCCATTGGTTATTTTCAATTACAAATATTACAGGCAATTGCCATACCGAAGCAACATTTAAAGCTTCATGAAAATCTCCTTCACTTGCTCCTCCATCTCCACTAAATACTAAAACAGATCTATTGGTTTTTTCTATTTTTTCTGCCAATGCTACTCCGCATGCAATTCCTAGTTGAGGTCCCAAATGCGATATCATTCCTACAACTTTATGTTTCATAGTTCCAAAATGAAATGATCTATCTCTTCCTTTAGTAAAGCCCTCTTTTTTACCTTGAAATTGACAAAAGAGTTGGAATAAATCAACATCTCTTGTAGTAAAAACTCCTAAATTTCTATGCATAGGTAAAATAAATTCATCTTTATCCATTGCTAAAGTAGATCCCACTGAAATTGCTTCTTGTCCAATTCCTGAAAACCACTTAGAAATCTTACCCTGCCTTAGAAGAATTAGCATTTTTTCTTCTATCAATCTTGGAAGTAAAAGAGCCTTTAAGGCATTGATTATTTCAGGGTTTGTCATATAAAATAAAAGTAGTCTTTAATTAAATAATAGAGTTTAAATTTATCAATATTTTACATTTCTCTGGTATATTCATTAGTAATTGTTTTTGAAACTTATTAAGTTAATCCCCCTCACTTATTGAATTTTTTTCGTAAAGTATTATTATTATTTATATTTGTAAAACTTGCAATTAATTTTAGTTAATTAGTTTTGTCACAAATATGTTTGATTTGATGAAAAAGTTTTTATTTAAATTTTTATTTTCTTTTCTTATAATACCAATCTTTTCAACAAGTATTTATGCTACTCATATTATTGGTGGTGACTTTAAAGTAACCATGACTAATAATGGTGTTAGTTCAAGTGTTTATGACATTCAGCTTAGACTTTATCGTGACGATGTAAATGGAGCTGTGAATATGCCCGCTTCAGTAACTATTGGAATTTATCAAGTAGGAACAAACAACCTACAAACAATAAAAACACTTTATTTAAACGGTGGTTCAGCTTCCATAGTTCCTCTTGGAGATCCTTGCTACACCCCTAATCCATCTATTGTAAGGATTGAAGAAGGCGTTTACAGTGGATTGGGTTCTGTTAGTTTGCCCAATTTCTCTATGGGATATTATTTACATTATGAAACATGTTGTAGAAATGGTTTAATTGATAATTTGGCTACGCCTACTAGTGACGGAATTTCAATTTTTGCAATTATACCAGACCCATCTATTGGTCAAAATTCAACACCTGATTTTGGAGACTATCCTAACGATGCATATTTCTGTGTGAATAATATTAAATATTTCACTTGGCCTGTTACTGATCCAGATGGTGACTCCTTGGTTTTTTCACTTGTAGCTCCGTTAGACGATGGAACCAATCCAAATAATGGAAATTCTGCTCCGGGTTCAGGAGCATATCCATTTTATCCTTCATGTAATTTTGCAGCGGGATACAATCAGTTTAACGTAATTGGCGGAAGTCCTCAAATGTCTATAAATCCAGTAACTGGTGAAATAGCAGCATCTCCAGCCATTATTGGATATTTTCAATTTTCAGTGAGAGTTGAAGAATATAGAAATGGAGTGAAAATTGGAGAAGTTAGAAGAGATGCTCAATATGCCTCTTTGCCCTGTGTTTTGGCAAATCCACCAGTTATTACTTTAAACAACGATGTTGGAAGCCCAGCAGTAGATACTTTTTCAGTAGATATTTATGTAAATGACAGCATTTGTTTTGATTTAGAAGTAGGTGTAAATGACCCTTCAGATTCTGTTTTTCTACAACTAACTTCTTCAAGTTTTGATTTGTTGGGTTCTTATGTCCCACCAAGTAATTACATTTCAGGCGGAACAAATCTAGCTTATTATGACTGGGATAATACTGTAGGAGATACTGTTTTCTTCAACCAATTTAACTTAAATAGTGCTGGATATATCGGAAATACTGGTGTTCTTTATATGCGTTATTGTTGGGAAGCACCGTGCGAGGGAATTGATTCTACTTTTAATATTACAATGGATTCTTACTCGATAGATTGTAGTGGTTTCAATCCCGTACAAAAAGAACTCAGTATTTATGTCCAAAAAATTCCTGCACCAACTTTCTTAGATATTCCTTCCACTATTAATATAACTTTAGACGATACTATTTGTATAGATTTATTTGCCCAAGACACCTTGAATTCTGACGACACGTTAGCCATAGAACCCTATTCTGGAAACTTTAGCTTTGATTCTACATTTGTACCACCACAATACAACAACTCTACTGGTCAATATTATTACGAAGATTTTAACGATAGCATTGGCAATACAATTTCAATGTTGGGATATTCTCATGTAGGAAATATTTCTTCTGCTATACAAAATGTTGCATTAAGATTTTGTTGGGTAACAGACTGTGATTATGTATATCAAAAAGAATTTGATTTAAACTACCGAGCTTTTTCTACTGTATGTGGATCAGATACTGTAATGGCTACTTCCCATGTTACTGTAGATCCTCCAACCGGAGATGTGAAAGAAATTCCAAATATATTTACTCCTAACGGAGATGGAACAAATGACATCTACAAATTGGCAGGAAAAAATGATCCTTGTTATGATGTGATGCAAATAAATATTTATAACAGATGGGGACAACTAGTTTTTAATTCCATAGATCCGAATTTTGAGTGGGATGGAAATACAGAAAACGGAAAAGTTTGTAAGCCAGGGGCTTATTTAGTTATTATGGATGGAACTTTTGGTAGTACTTACGATGCAGACGGAGTTCGAACTTCTAATCCGGTAAGGGATGAATTTTGGATTCATTTAGTTAGATAATCATCTACGCACTGTTTATATAATTTCTCATATTTAGGCAATATCACTTCTATATCAAATTTCATTGCTTGTTGATAGGCATTGGTTTTAAACCTCTCTAAAAGAGAACCATTAGACAATAGTTTTAGAGCATTTTTTGTCATTTGATAGGTGTCCCCAACAGAATTTAACAATCCACTTTCTCCATGGGATATAACTTCTGGAATTCCACCAGAATCACTTGCAATAACTGGTACCCCACAAGCCATTGCTTCTAGAGCAGATAAACCAAAACTCTCTTTGGAGGATGGTAAAATAAATAAATCAGAAATATTTAGAACTTCTTTGGTGGACTTTAGACTTCCCAAAAAGAAAATATTTTTACTGAATTTAGAATTTCTAGATATTTGTTCTAGTCTTGCTCTTTCAGGCCCATCACCTACTAAAAGTAATTTAACATCCATTTCTTTAGAGATTCCTTCAAATGCTATTAATACGTCTTCAATTCTTTTAACTTTTCTAAAATTAGATACATGACAAATTACTTTTTCATTATTTGGAGCAAATCGTTTTTTGTAGTAATCGTTGTTGTCCAGTTTATACTCTTTAAGGCAGATAAAATTGGGTATAACTTCAATATTATTTTTTATGTCAAATAATTCAAAGGTTTCTTTTTTGAGATTTTCAGAAACAGCAGTTACTCTATTGGATTTATTAATAGAAAAATTAATTACTGGTTCAAAGGAAGGATCTTTACCAACCAAAGTTATATCAGTTCCGTGAAGAGTAGTAACAAATGGAATTTCAACTCCTTGATCTTTTAATATTTGTTGTGCCATATATGCTGCCGAAGCGTGAGGAATTGCATAATGGACATGAAGAAGGTCTAATCTTTCAAATTTAACAACATCTACAAGTTTGCTAGTTAGCACTTGTTCGTAGGGAGTGAATTTGAATAAAGGATAATCTGAGGTTCTAACCTCATGGTAAAAAATATTTTTTCTTAATTCTCCTAATCTTACAGGCTCGCTGTAGGTAATAAAATGTATTTCATGCCCTTTTTTAGACAATGCTTTACCAAGTTCTGTTGCAACAATACCACTACCTCCAAAAGTAGGATACAATACAATCCCAATTCTCATCTATTATATTTTGTTCCAAATATAACTTAATTGATTTATTAGTAGATTTTGATTTACTTATATTAGCTGTAAATTGATGAAATATCACAATCTATGAACAATTTAGAAAAAGATTTGTCCTTTAATAAGAACGAAGATCAAATAAAATTGATGATTTCAAACTTGAACCTTAAGTTGGATAAAATTTATTTAGGTGGTGGTAAAGAGAGAATTAACAAACAAAAATTAAAAGGTAAACTTGGAGCTAGAGAACGTGTAGAATTATTGCTGGACAAAGAATCGCCAAATATTGAAATTGGTGCTTTAGCCGGATACAAAATGTACGATGAGCATGGTGGCTGTCCAGCTGGTGGAGTAATTGTGGTAATGGGATATGTTCATCAAAAATTATGTATAGTAGTTGCAAATGACCCTACAGTTAAAGCTGGTGCATGGTTTCCAATTACTGGAAAAAAGAATTTAAGAGCTCAAGAAATTGCAATGGAAAACAGAATTCCAATAATCTATTTAGTAGATAGTGCAGGAGTTTATTTGCCTCTTCAAGATGAGATTTTTCCGGATAAAGAACATTTTGGTAGAATTTTTAGAAACAATGCAAAGATGAGTGCTATGGGAGTTACTCAAATTGCTGCTGTCATGGGCAGCTGTGTTGCGGGTGGAGCTTACCTGCCAATTATGAGCGATGAGTCATTAATTGTAGATAAAACAGGGACCATATTTTTAGCAGGTTCTTATTTAGTAAAAGCAGCAGTTGGAGAAATAATAGACAACGAAACTCTTGGAGGAGCAACTACCCATTCTGAAATTAGTGGAGTGGTGGATTATAAATCTCCTGATGATAAGACGTGCATAAAAACTATTCGAGATTTATTAGATAAGATTTCTGAAAAACAAACATTAAAACTCAATAGATCCAGTTCTCAAAAACCCAAATTAAAAATGGAAGATTTTTATGGTACTTTTCCTTTTTTGAGATCTTCAAATTACAATGTTAAAAACATACTTAATTTTTTTATTGATAATGGAGATTTTACTGAGTACAAGGCAAATTATGGAAAAACTATTGTCTGTGGTTATGCAAGAATTGATGGTTGGTCAGTTGGAATTGTTGCTAACCAAAGAAAAGTTGTTAAAACTAGTAATTCAGAAATGCAATTTGGCGGTGTTATTTATAGTGACAGCGCTAGCAAAGCATCTAGATTTATTATGAATTGTAATCAAAAGAAAATTCCCTTAGTATTTTTTCAGGACGTTAGTGGATTTATGGTGGGTAGTAGGTCTGAGCATGGAGGAATTATTAAAGATGGAGCAAAAATGGTAAATGCAATGGCCAATTCTGTAGTTCCAAAGTTTACAATTATTATGGGTAATTCCTATGGTGCTGGAAATTATGCTATGTGTGGAAAAGCATATGACCCAAGATTGATCGTTGGTTGGCCAACTGCTGAAATTGCAGTTATGGGTGGGGAACAAGCAGCAAAAGTCTTACTTCAAATAGAATTATCTTCTCTTAAATCAAAAGGTGAAAAAATATCTAAAGAAAAAGAAAAGGAATTATTTAGCGCAATTAAGAAGAAGTATGATGCTCAAA
Organism: Flavobacteriales bacterium; assembly: GCA_016780365.1. Lineage (GTDB taxonomy): Bacteria > Bacteroidota > Bacteroidia > Flavobacteriales_D > Parvicellaceae > MED-G20. The sequence goes on along the minus strand of JADHMB010000013.1, from coordinate 8,132 downwards.
TCAAGCCTTACTATGCTGCATCTAGACTTTGGTTGGATGCTATCATTGACCCAAAAGATACCAGAAAATGGATATCTTTAGGTATCGAGGCAGCTAATAATAATCCAATAATAGAAGATTATAAAACAGGAGTTCTCCAGACTTGATTATAGTAAATTACTCTAGCAGTCTTCTTAAAATTTTACCAACGTTAGACTTTGGGAGTTCATCTCTAAAACTTATACTTTTAGGAACCTTGTAATTGGTTAATTTGGTTCTGCAAAACTCAATTAATTCTTCTTCGGTTAGCGAAGGATCTTTTTTGACAATAAATGCTCTAACAAATTCAGTACCATCTTCGTTCTTTTCACCTCTAACTCCTACTTCAAGAACTTTAGGGTTTTCAGAGATTGCTTTTTCAACATCGTTTGGATATACGTTGAATCCCGAAATAAGAATCATTTCCTTTTTTCTATCGACAATTTTAAAGTAACCTTCTTCATCCATAGTCCCTACGTCTCCAGTTAGAAAATATTCTCCATGCATACATTTTGCAGTTTCTTCAGGCTTATTCCAATAACCTTTCATGACTTGAGGTCCTTTTATTGCTATTTCACCAGGTTCTCCCACTTTAACTTCTTTAAAATCATCATCTAAAATTTTAACATCTGTGTTTGGAAGTGGTAGTCCAATAGACCCAGTTTTATGTTTGCCATTCCATGGGTTAATTGTTGCAGCTGGACTTGTCTCAGACAATCCATAAGCTTCTAAAAGTGCTGTTCCAGTTAGTTTTTCCCATTGTTCTGCTACTATATCTTGAACGGCCATACCTCCACCAAGAGCAAGTTTAAGTTTGTCAAAATTTAAATTCTTAAATACATCTTGATTCATTAAACCTATAAATAAAGTATTAACACCTGTAATAACTGTAAATGGGTTCTTTTTTAAATCGGCACAAAACTTAGGCATATCTCTAGGATTTGTTATTAGGATATTTTTTGATCCATACCTGAAAAAAGTAAGACAATTAGCTGTTAAAGCAAAAATGTGATAGAGTGGAAGTGCAGTAATTATAACTTCCTCTCCATGATCAACATTTTCTCCAATCCATGCTTCTACTTGGGATACATTTGCACAAATATTTCTATGCGTCAATTCGGCTCCTTTGGAAAGACCTGTAGTACCACCAGTATATTGTAAGAAAGCTGTATCGGTATTTTTAATTTCAATATTCTTTCCCTTTTGGCCACTATTGTCTTTAAGAATTTTTTTAAGATTGAGACTTCCTGGTATTGAAAAAGCAGGAACCATTTTTTTAACATTTCTAATTACAAAGTTTGTTAGTCCTCCTTTGAATCCACCTAGTAAATCGCCTATTGTAGTAATTATTACAGTTTCAATATCAGTTTTTGAAACAATTTTCTCCAAATTATGAGCAAAATTCTCCACAATAATCACAGCTTTTGCACCAGAATCCTTGTATTGATGTAACATTTCATCCGCAGTATATAATGGATTAGTATTTACAATAACTAGTCCTGCCTTTAAGCAAGCAAAAATTGCAACTGGATACTGTAATAAATTGGGCATTTGTAAGACTATCTTATCTCCTTTTTTTAGACTAGTATTATTTTGAAAGTAATGTATTAAAGCATTAACGTGATTGTCAAGCTCATTATAAGTTAGCTCAACATCCATATTTTTATAAGCAACTTTGTCTCCAAAATTTCTAATAGATTGATCGTATATTTCTACTATATTTTCATAATTTATTTCTGTAGAATGGGAAACAAAATCTGGGTAACTTTCAAGCCATGGAAATTTGCTCATTTTAATATAATTTTAAGTTGATAATTTATAGATTTTAATAAAAATGTAATTAATACACTTTTATAAATATAGTAGTTATCAGTTGATTTTCAAATTTTTATTTTTATAAAAAAAACTTTTTTTAAGTGTATTTTCTTCTAATGTTGTTATTTTTATCACAATATTTTATAACCTAATCTTTTTTTTGGAGTATAATAAATGTATGTCAATTCTTATTGCAATAAAAAATAAATTTCTAAAATTTCATTTATTGTTTGTCTTGTTATCAATGATATGCAGCATAGCTCTATTTGCGCAAGACCCTATTTTTACACAGTTTTATTCCAATCCAGTATATTTAAACCCTGCATTTTCAGGTACACACCACTGTCCAAGAATAGTTTCTAATTATAGAAATCAGTGGCCAAATTTTTCTGGAGATTTTATTACAACTTCTATTACTTATGATCAATATGTAGATGCTTTGAAAGGGGGATTTGGAATTATTCTTATGAGTGATCAAATTGCAAAAACTTTAAATTCTAACGAAGCAAGTTTTTCTTATTCTTACCATCAGCATATTACAAGAAAGTTTACCCTTAATTTTGCTCTTCAAGGAACTTACATCCAAAAATCTGTAAATAAATCTAATTTAACTTTTGGAGATATGATACACCCTAGAAGAGGATTTGTCTTTTCTACTGCAGATGTTATAACTGCTGTGCCAGTAAATTTATTTGATTTTTCTGCAGGTATTTTAGGATATTCTGATAGGTTTTATATAGGATTTGCTACACACCACTTAACTGAACCAAAAATTTCCCTTATGGCAGGTTCTTCTTCGGAATCTTTTCTTAATAGAAGATATACTGCTCATTTAGGAACAGAAATTACTTTGGGTTCTAAATCTGTTTACACAGAGGAAAATGAGACACTTTCCCCAAGTGTATTATTTGTCAAGCAAGGTGACTACCAGCAATTAAATGTTGGATTATACTATAAGAAAGGAAACTATGTTATTGGTGCTTGGTACAGAAACGTTGATTCTTTTATTATAACTCTAGGAATTGACACAAAAATATTAAGAATGGGATACAGCTATGATTTGACTACTTCTCAACTGGGTGCTTATTCTGGAGGTTCTCATGAGATATCCATGGCTTTAAAATTGTATTGTGCACCTAAGAAAAAGAAGTTTAGAACAATGTCCTGTCCAGCATTTTAATCCATCTTTCCATCTTTAATGGTTATCTTTTTATCTGCTAAATCTGCTAGTTTGTTATTGTGTGTTACAATTATGAATGTCTGTTGATTTACTTCTCTAAGTTTAAAAAAAAGTTCGTGTAAACTTTCTGCAGTTTTTGAATCTAAATTTCCACTAGGTTCATCTGCTAAAACTACCTGAGGGTTATTCATAAGAGCTCTAGCTACACTAATTCTCTGTTGTTCACCTCCTGAAAGTTCAGATGGTTTGTGGTTAAACCTATCACTTAACCCCATTAAATCTATTAAATGTTTTGCTCTTTCATTTGCTGACTTTTTGGTTGATTTAGCAATATAAGCAGGTATACAAACATTTTCTAGAGCGGTAAATTCTGGAAGTAAATGATGAGATTGAAAAACAAATCCTATGTTTTTATTTCTAAACGCTGCAAGCTCGTTTTCATTTAACTGAAATACATCTTTGTCGTTAAATAAAACTCTACCAGTTGTTGGCTTTTCTAGGGTTCCAAGAATTTGGAGAAGTGTTGTTTTTCCTGCCCCACTTTTACCAACAACAGAAACAATTTCCCCTTCATTAATGGATATGTCAATTCCATTTAGAATATTTATTTCATTTATACTTTTATGAATTTTTATCCCCTTTATCATACTATAAAAGTAATGAGATTAAACTTATATTTAAATAAAATCACATTTCATTGTAATATTTTTCTTTTTAGAATCTAATCATTACAACAAATTTTTACATTTACTAAAAATAACTACAGTCTTATGAATTTACATGAATATCAGGGTAAAAATATTTTAAAAAGTTTTGGAGTCTCTATTCAAGAAGGTAAAGTTGCCCACAGCGTAAGTGAAGCAATGGATGCTGCTAAAGAATTAACTAATGAAACTGGTACCGAATGGTTTGTTGTGAAAGCTCAAATTCATGCAGGAGGAAGAGGCAAGGGGAAGGTGATTGAAACTGGGAGAAATGGAGTAGTCATTGCTAAGGGTTTGGATGAACTTGAAGACAAGGTGAATGGGATTTTGGGCGGTCATTTGGTTACTGCTCAGACATCTGATAAAGGAAAAAAAGTAAATAAAGTTCTTATTGCTGAAGATGCATATGCTCCAGATTTTGACAAAACCTCAGAATTTTACATGTCTGTTTTATTAAATAGAGAAACTGGTAGAAATATAATTATGTATTCCACCGAAGGGGGAATGAATATTGAAGAAGTTGCTGAAAAAACACCTCATTTAATATTTAAAGAGGAAATTGATCCTAAAGTAGGTATTACAGGTTTTCAATGTAGAAAAATTGCTTTTAACCTTGGTTTAAGTGGTAAATCATTAAAAGAAATGGTGAAATTTGTCCATTCTTTGTACTCAGCTTATTTAGGTTGTGATGCCTCTTTATTTGAAATTAATCCAGTTCTTAGAACCTGTGACGATAGAATATTAGCAGTTGACGCCAAAGTAAGTTTAGACGATAATTCTTTGTTTAGACATAAAGACTACGCTCAATTAAGAGATTTATCAGAAGAGGACCCAACAGATGTTGAGGCGGATAAGGCAGGATTAAACTTTGTAAATTTAGATGGAAACATTGGCTGTATGGTAAACGGAGCTGGTCTAGCAATGGCAACTATGGATATTATAAAACAAAGTGGAGGAGAGCCTGCTAATTTTTTAGATGTTGGGGGAACTGCAGATGCTGATAGAGTAGAAAAAGCATTTAATATTATTCTTAAGGATACTAAAGTAAAAGGAATATTGGTAAATATATTTGGAGGTATTGTTAGATGCGATAGAGTAGCAAATGGGGTAGTGCAGGCTTATAAAAGTATTGGGAATATTCCTGTTCCTATAATAGTCAGACTTCAAGGAACAAATGCTGTAGAAGCTAAAGAAATAATTGATAATTCTGGATTAAATGTACACTCGGCGATAACTCTTAAAGAGGCAGCTGAAAAAGTAAAAGATTTAGTAGGCTAGTATTCGTAAATTGTAAGACCACTCCTTAATTTTGGTTCTATCCAGGTACTTTTAGGGGGCATATTCTCTCCAATGTCTGCTATAGATGTTATTTCTTCAATTTTATGAGGGAATAATTCAATTCCTATGCTTTTATTGTTTTGATCCACTCTTTTGGATAATATATGGATTGGTTGGTTCCCTTTGATATATTCAATATTGGTGTTAGAACTTAGGTTTTTAATATTTAATATTCTTTTTAATATTAAATCAGATACTATTTGGCTATTTAAGTTACTTTTTAAATCTTTTTTAAGTGCCTTAGTTTTTACTTCAAGTAAATACCAGACATTTTCTATGTAGAGGGAAACTTCTCTTTTTGACGAAGGAGACTCATGCTTTTTTAATTTTTTAATTTTAAAATAACTTTTCAAATTATTAATTAAATCATTTTTTCTAAGCGTTCCAATATCTTTTACTATTCTGTTGAATTCAAATATTTTTAAATCATTTTGATTTATAAAAAGAGATAGAAAATAATTTCCTTTTTCGTGCTTGGGATTTGATTTTTGAAATAATGAACAGGAAGCTATCCTATGATGACCATCAGCAATATATATATTATCAAGTTGTTCAAATTCCTTAACAATTTCATTAATTTTCTTAGCCCCATCAATTAGCCATAGTTCATGGCTCTTTTTATCTGTTGTTGTAAATTCATACTCAGGTCTTTTGGAAGTCTCAGATAGAATGATTTCATTGATTTTATTCGAAGGCTGGTAAGCTAGTAAAACTGGCTCTGCATGAAAATTACAAGTATCAAGATATTTTTTGAATACTTTTTTTCTTTTATCAATAATGTTTTCGTGTTTTTTAATTTTATTTTCTTGGTAATCCTTTACACAAGCTCCCGCAATAATCCCAGTAAAAATACCATAGTTGGTAGTTTGTCTATATAAATAAAATATAGGTTTTTTATCTTTTACTAAAAACTTATTTTTTTTGAATTCTTGGTACTTATTTTTGATCAGTTCAAATCTTTCAGTACTATTTGGTTTGCATCTATTGCTTTGGTTAAATTCTGGATTTATTACATGCAAAAATGAATATGGGTTGCTCTCTAATTTTGACTTAAGTTGTGTTTTTTGATAGGTGTAAAATGGTCTTGAGCAAATTAGGTGGGCTTTATTTCTAACTGGTCTAACAGCTTTAAAAGGGTTGATTTTGGCCAAATTATTTTTTGTAAAAGTTAATAATTTTTTCTGCCAATTCTTCTCCTATTCTGTCTTGAGCCTCTAAAGTAGCAGCTCCTATGTGTGGTGTAAGCGATATTTTTTCATTATTTAAAAGTTCTTTAGATGGTTTTGGTTCTCCAACAAAAACATCCAGAGCCGCGAAACTAACTTTATTAGAGTGTAGAGCATTAATTAATGCTTTTTCATCAATAACACCTCCTCTAGCTGCATTAACTATTCTTACTCCATCTTTCATTTTTTCAAATTCATTATTTCCAATAATTGCATTTCCATCCTTTGGCATTGGCACATGTAGTGAAATAAAATCTGAATTGCTTAATAGCTCTTCCATGGATGTAGTATCTATAGTAACTTCCATTTTTTGCCCAGCAATATCCATTTCTATTGATGCTTTTTCCATAAATGGATCATAAGCCAAAATATTCATCCCAGCACCTAAAGCATACTTAGCTGTATTTTGACCAATTCTTCCAAAGCCAATAATCCCTAGAGTTTTTCCTCTTAACTCAATCCCTTTGGCATATTTCTTTTTTAAAACTTTAAAATCATTTTCTCCATTTTCTGGCATGTTTCTATTGGATTCAAATACAGATCTTGAAATACTAAATAGGTGAGCCATTACCAATTCTGCTACTGACTGGGAGGAAGCAGCCGGGGTATTTATTACTAGTAACCCTTTCTCTTTGGCATATTCAACATTAATATTATCCATCCCAACACCACCTCTTCCGATAATTTTAATAGAGGGACAATGGTCAATTATATCATTTCTAATTTCAGTGGCACTTCTAACTAAAATTACCTCAATTTTATTTTCATTAATGTGATTCACTAAATCAGACTGATTTACATGTTTTGTTTCAACATTAAAACCTGCATTTTCTAATTGGTCAATTCCAGATTTTGAAATACCATCGTTTGCTAAAATTTTCATAATTATCCTTTTTTATTTTCTAATTCTTTCATAATATCTACCAGTATACTTACACTTTCGAAAGGCATCGCATTGTACATGGATGCTCTAAAACCACCTACAGATCTGTGGCCTTTAAGACCATTGATATTGGCTTCCACTAACATTTTATTAAATGTTTCATTTAATGCATCGTTGGTAAGTGTGAAAGTGACATTCATCGAGCTTCTGTCTTCTTTATTAGCTGTTCCAAGGAATAAAGAACTATTATCTATTTGATTGTAGATAAGTTCTGATTTTTTTTCATTTTGTTCTTCAATGTAAGATAATCCACCAATTCTCTTTAACCACCTAAGATTAAGCATTGATGCATAAATAGGGAACACTGGTGGTGTGTTAAACATGGAGTCTTTGTCGCTATGTGTTTTTAAATCTAACATAGTTGGAATGGGGACACTACTTTTGCCTAATATTTCTTTTTTACATATGTAGAGAGTAGTTCCTGCAGGCCCCATATTTTTTTGAGCACCAGCATAAATTAAGTCAAAATCTTCAATATTTATTTTTCTTGAAAATATGTCAGATGACATATCACAAGCAAGAGGAATTTCACCATTATAAAAGTTTTTAATCTGCGTGCCGAAAATGGTATTGTTGGAGGTTACATGAAAATAATCAATATTATTTTCTAGAGAATAATTTTTTGGTATGTAATTAAAATTTTTGTCTTCAGAAGAAGCAATTGTAACTGAGCTGCCCATAAAAGAAGCTTCTTTTGCTGCTTTTTTGGCCCATGCTCCAGTAACCAAATATCCTCCAGTTTTGTGAGTGCCCATTAAGTTATATGCTGCTGTTAGAAATCCTAAGCTAGCTCCGCCCTGTAAAAATAAGACTTCATAAGTGTCAGGAACATTTAAAACTTCTCTTACTAGTTGTCTAGCTTCTTCCATTACAGCTACAAAATCAGCACTTCTGTGAGAAATTTCAAT
>JADHMB010000074.1 GCA_016780365.1 Flavobacteriales bacterium | reverse complement strand
TTTTTGGCTTTGAATACTGGGCCGCTACAGAGCTAAATGGTACTGAACAATACTTCCCAGGAACTAATTTACCTTCTGGACCAATTCCAAGTTTTACTATTAAAGATAGTAATGAATGTGTACTAACTGTTCCACAAATTGTTGTTCCATTTGCTTCTCAAATAGATGTATTAGTTACTACTGATCCAGTTCGCTGTTTTGATGAAGCTTCAGGGGTTGCTAATATATCTTCTCTTGCTGGAGGAACATCGCCCTATAGTATAAGTTGGTATGACTCTAATAACACTCTCATCGCTTCCGATACTTATTCATTAAACTCATTAGCCGCAGGAGATTACTCCATTGCTATTTCTGACAGTTACGAATGTGAAACTATAGTATTCTTTACAATAGAAAACAAAGATGATATAGAAATTAATGCTAGTGTTAATAACGTTTCATGTGAAGGCTTTTCAGATGGATCTATAACAACTGCAATTACAGGAGGGAATGGAGGCTATTCATACCAATGGTTCCCGGGTGGGTTTATAAACTCTCAAATTAGTAACCAATCTGTCGGAAACTTTCAACTCACTGTTAGTGATTCTGAAGGATGTACTAAAACAGAATATTATATTGATATTGAAAATCCAGATGATGTAATCATTGAACTTACTTCAAGCCCAATTACATGTAACGGTGAGTCAGATGGAGTAATAACAGCAAATGTTCCTTTTAACAATGTCACTGAATATAGTTGGTATTTGAATGGTGTTGCATTATCTCCATTAGTAGCAGGAAATTCTCCTGTTATAAATAATACGAGTGAAGGTATTTATAATGTTGAAGTTATAATTGATGGCGATAATGATTGCCCTTACTATTCTGATGCTATTGAATTAACTCAACCAACTGCAGTTGTAGCTACGCTAGAATTTACTCCTCCAACATGTTCTGGTGATAATAATGGTACTTTCACTGCTGAAGTTGAGGGTGGAACATTAGCATCGGGTTCAGAATACTTATACAGATTAACAGATTTATCTGACAATTCAATAGTTAGTATACTAAATACTTTTGATCAGCTTTCTTCAGGCGACTACTTATTTATTGCCGAAGATGACAATGCTTGTTCAGGTTCTGTAAACTTTACACTCAATGATCCTGCTGCAATTACTCTTAACATAAATGAAATTAATCCTGTTTGCTATGGTGTAAATACAGGAAGCGCTTCTTTTACAATTTTAAATAATGTAGGCCCTACTTATCCAGTTTGGTCAAAAATTATTTCAGTAGGAAATTTAAATGACATTAGCTTTAATGATTCAGTACCAAACCTATCAGCTGGAAATTATGCTCTTACTGTAACGGATAGTTTAGGCTGTTCTCAGTATCAAGAATTTACAATAAGTCAGCCAAATCCAATAAGTGTTACATTACTTCCAAACTCATCTTATTGTGCAAATACAGTGGAAGGCTCTGTTACAGCTCAAGTATTGAATGCTACTTTGCCTATAAATTATTTATGGACAATTAACCAAGAAAACAATGCTACACAATCTGATTTATCATACTTTACAACATTCTCTACCGCTAACGATTTAGATGTTGGCAACATAACGCTTTCTGGTTACGACCAAAATGGTTGTTTATTACCAATTACAAGTGTTGATGTTCAACCTTCATCAGTTCCTCTAATTCAGGCTGAAATAAATATTTTACAGAACAATGTGTGTAATGGTGACTCAATTGCAGATCTTGTGGTTAACTTAATTTATAACGACAACTCTCCAGTACTATTAACACCAACCTATGAATGGTATGTTAATGGTGAGTTCATTGACGGTTCTAACGGTGGCTCTACTAACCAATTGATTAATCGTGGGCCTGGTGAATACCATGTAATTGTTACTGATCAAGCCTATGGATGTGTTGATACAGCCGCCAGCGTAACCCTTACAGATCCTGAACTTATGTCACTCAACATTACAGATTTTCAAAATGTGGAATGTTATGGCGAAAACAATGGTGCTGTAAGTGTTGACATCATTAACGGAGTTGGACCTAATTTCATATACAATTGGAATAATTCAATGGGCGTTTCAGTGGCTAATGATAATAACAATCCCACTAACCTTGTAGCAGGAACTTATAATTTAGTAGTAACTGATTTCCTAATCGGTTGTACTGCCGAAACTACTTTTGAAATCACTCAGCCAGACAGTATCACATTTGATCTTTTTCCAACTCATGTGAGTTGCTATGGTTTAGAAGACGGAAGTTTAATCGCTACAAATGTTGATGGTGGTGATAATAATTACAGTTATCTATGGACTAATGAAAACAATGAAATTATTTCAACATCTAATTTGACAGATACTCTTTCAGCTCAACTTTATACTGTAATGGTTAGTGATGGAGTGGGTTGTTCTTCAGAAGATACAATTTCTATTCTACAACCAGAGGACGTTGCTATTGAATCGAATGTAGTTAACATCGATTGTTTCGGTGATAATACTGGATCTATTACTATTACTAATGTAAGTGGTGGAACTCCAAACTACAATTACATTTGGGAAAATAATCCTTCAACCTTAAACACTATATTCAATTTAGTTGCTGGCACGTACCCTGTTAATATAATAGATGATGAAGAATGTAGCTACTATTTCGAAATAGAGGTAGAACAACAAGCAGAAATTGAAATCGATGCTGTTGGTACATTCGTTAGTTGTTCAGAAGGTTTTGCTAATATAATTAGTATAAACGGCGGCGTTCCTCCCTACAACAATTACTGGGAAGAAGACCCAACTAATACCACAAGTACTATTTCTGATTTAACACCTGGCAATCACTCATTCTTTGTAACTGATGATTTAAATTGTATAGTTGAAGATTCGGTTTTGATTGATGGCAGTAATGATATCATAACAAATGCTTTTGTCTTTGAAGAAGTTGCTTGTCATTCTGATTCAACTGGATCAATATTTGTTGATATAACAAGTTTTGCCGCAGAAAATGCACCATACTATTACTCAATAAACGATGCTATATCCTTCGATGAAACTGTTCTAAATAATAATTTCTACGTGAATGATTTACCAATTGGCTCATATACTATTTTCATAAAAGATAGTGATGACTGTATTGATAGCACTACATTATTAACAATTACTCAACCTGACTCTTTGTTCATGACTACTTCTTCTACAGATATTGAATGTTATGGAGATTCAGCAGGCGTAATAACAGTTGATATTTCTGGTGGAGTTGGTTTGTATGATATATCAATTGATGGTGGCTCTACATTTATCATAACAAATAGTGCAGGTCAAGAAACTATTTTAGTAAATGCAGGTGACTATGACTTATTTGTTATTGATGATAATGATTGTAGTGTATTCGAAACCATTACTATAAATCAACCAGAAGAGTTTAATTTAACTACTTCTAATTTCTCCGATTTCAATGGCTTTAATACGACTTGTTACAATTCAAATGATGCTTCATTTGATGTGGGCATCTCTGGAGGAGTTTCACCATACACATTAGATATTAATGGTTTGATATCTTCTATAGCTGATGGTGATAATATTGACAGCTTAGCTGCTGGCACATACACTCTAATTATTACTGATAACAATGAATGTAGTATTCAATCAGAAGTAATGATTACGGAACCAAATGATATGGTTTTAGAATATGTTTCTTCATCTGATTTCAATGGTCAAAATACAAGTTGTTATAACTCATCTGATGGCTTTGTTGTAACCAAAGTAAATGGAGGTGTTGGACCTTTCGATTATTCTTTAAATAATGGTCTGACATACATAGAATCAAATACAATTAGTCAATATCAATTCAGTAACCTATCAGGCGGAGAATATATCTTCTCCGTTAAAGATGACAATGACTGTATAGCTGAACTAACTTACACCGTTACATCATCACCAGAGATTTTACCACTTCTTACTTTAGAGGATGAAATACTTTGTAATGGTGAAGGACAAGCTTCTTTAGTAGCTAGTGTTGATGGTGGAAATTCACCATTTGTATATACTCTAACAGGATTAGTTGATATTGAAACATTTACTTCTATTGAGGGTTCAATTCTAATCGACAACCTAAACTCAGGTTTCTATGAATTAAATGTGACAGATGCTAATGGGTGTAGCAATAGTGTTGCTTCAGCTAGTCAGATAGTTATTTCTGAACCATCATCTGTTACTTACACAGCAAATGTAAATAACATCTCTTGTAACAATGAAGGGAATGGTAGTGTTGAAATTAGTGGATTTGATGGTGGACAAAGCCCGTATAACCTCAAATTCTACAATGCTATTGGAGTCTATTTTGAGGAAAATAACTTGAATGCTTTCTCTCCTGCCCTAATATTTGAATCCTTAGAAAGTGAGTCATATACTTTAGTGATTACCGATGATAGCGGATGTGAATTTATTGATACTATCGTAATTGCTGAGCCAAGTGAATTAATGGCTGATATGGACTTTAGCGAAGTAAGTTGCTACAATGGAAACGATGCTTCTTTAGAATTATCTATTTCTGGTGGAACATCCCCATTTGCAATTACTCTGAATGAAGACTCATATTCTTCAGATGGAATCAGTACTATAGAAGATTTATCGGCACAAGACTATGACATCCTTATCGTTGATGCCTCTGGTTGTGAATTCTCAGCTAGCTTTACAATTAGTGAGCCAGATTCTATTAGTATTGAAACTTCAGTAATCGATAATATTTGTTTTGGTCAGACTAATGGTTCAATTTTCGCAAATGTTTCAGGTGGAATAGCACCTTATTCTTACACCTACACTAACAGTAATGGTTTAATTATTTCAGAAACTAACATATCTGATAATTTATCTGACGGTGTTTATACAATAAGTGTTTTAGATTCTAATGATTGTGTCCTAGTAACTGAAATAGAAATTTCAGAACCTGCTGAAATCGTAGTCACTCACGAAGTTACTGATGAAAGTTGTGCAGGTGCTAATAATGGATCAATCATAACTACAGTAAGTAATAGTCAAGGTTCATACGAATTGTTCTGGGCAGTTAGCAATATGACCTCAATAGAAAACTATGGACTCAGTCCAGGAGTTTACGCTCTTACTGTTGTTGATAGCTCAGGATGCTTCATTACAGATTCTGTTACAATATTTGCTGCAGAAGAGTTTAATGTAAGTCTAGAGGTTACTAATGCAGAGTGTAGATATACTAACGATGGTCAATTACTGATTATGTTTGATGATCAAGAAAGTCACTCTGTTCAATTAAGTAATGAGTTAGTTAATCTACAAACCTCAGGTTCATCTGAAATACTATTTGAGGAATTGGCTGAAGGTGAATATAATTTGCAAGTTTCATACAACACTACGTGTGTACTAGAAACTGTCGTAAATATTGAAGCTTCAAACGGTTACGACTGTGTTACTCCAGAACCAACATTTAGTCCGAATTATGACGGTTCAAACGACGCATTTATGCCTCTGAACAATTTTGCAGAAGTGGTTGAATTGACAATTTTTAACAGATGGGGTGCGAAAATATTTGAAAGTCAATCAGCAAATCCATCTTGGGACGGAACAAACTTAAATGGCGAGCAAGTTCCAAGTGCAGATTATTACTACATCATCAAATTTAACAACCCTGCATACAACGATATTACAGGAATAATTACACTATTGAAATAATGATAAAAAAACTATTTATAATTTTAGCTTCATTGCCTCTTTTATCGATTGGGCAACAAACCTCTTTGTTATCTCATTATTATGAGAATACAACTTTGTTTAACCCAAGTTTGACAGGTTTAAATCAGAACACTTCCATTACCTTAAATGCTAGACAGCAGTGGTATAAGTTTACTGACTCTAACATTGGCAAGTCATCACTCTCCTTCAATAAGGGATTTGGTGACGATGGATTTGGCGCTCAAATTTTTACTGATAATTCTGGTAACATTACCAATAGTGGCTTTTCATTAAGCTATAGCCGAAGAGTGGTAATTGACGAAGAATCCTTCCTTTTTTATGGTCTATCTGGTGGATATCAAAACAATAATATCAACGAAATATCTTCTGTTGATATTGGAATGTTTAATAATAAATTTAATTGGACGCCTAATGCTAGTTTTGGTGCCTCATTCACTAGAAAATCATTGATTATTGGACTTTCTGTTGATGGACTCTTGGAATCTGATTTGGGCTTTACTACTCAAGAAAACATCCTTGAAAAGCATTATTATGGATTTGTTGCCTATGACCACAGTTTAACCCCTACAGTAAAGCTAAGCCCATCCGTTTTATACAAACAAGCTGAAAGCGGAGCCTCTCAGTTTGACATGAATGTAAACATAGGCTTTAAAGATGTTCTTCGTTTTGGATTGGGGTATAAAGGTAATTTTTCTGAAAACGAAAACTTTGGACCATTGGTTACCATTGGTTTAAACTTCAGCAACATCAAATCACTAATTAGTCAAGAATTCACAACCAGTGAAGTCTCTTCATACTCCGTTGGAACAACAGAGCTAACATTAAAATATGAAGTGAAAAACAATGACGAAGTTAAAGAAGTAAAGAAAGAAGAAGAAGGTAAAGATGAAAAAGTAGACTCTGACGGCGATGGTGTTTCTGATGATGAAGATGAATGTCCAAATTTGTTTGGAAGCGTGGCGGCTAGTGGCTGTCCTGACATTGATAATGACGGCATTAGAGACTCTCAAGATTTATGCCCTAATACAATTGGAGAATTACTAAATAATGGCTGCCCTATTCTTTCAGAAAAAGATAGTGCTATCTTACAAAAAGCGATGACAAATCTAGAGTTTGATAAAAACTCTACAAAAATATCCTCATCTTCATACTCCTATGTTTCAAATATTGGAAAACTATTATTAGGAAATAAAAATATGGTACTAATCATTTCGGGTCATACGGATAGTGATGCTTCAGTTGAATATAACTATAACTTGTCTGCTAAAAGAGCACAAAGCGTTAGAAATTATTTATTGAATATGGGAATTTCTAAGTCAAGGCTAATCATGGACTTTTACGGTGAATCTAAACCTTTGTATCCAAATGATAACGACAGCAATATGCAAAAAAATAGAAGGGTAGAATTTAATATCTCATTCATTTAAACTAGCAGAAAATAATGAAACGTATAGTCTCTTTAGGATTATTTTTGGCAATCAGCTCTATGAGCTTTGCTCAAAACATCAGTGTTAAATATTCAAAAGGATCATCTATACTTAATTTTGATGTTGAAACAAGACCGTTATTAGCCTCCGATTTTGGACTTATATATTCTAAAAATAAAAATGCTTTTGAAGTTGGTTTTGTAAGGCAAGTGCTTCTCAGCGATGCACCGATTAATAATGCCAGTGACATTTACCTCAATTTTGAATCTAAATTAGCGAGTAATTATTTGTCATTTTATCGCCACATTGGAGTAATTGATAATTTAAAATTCAATTTAGGACTAACAGCGGGCCTTACTAATTATGAGATATATACAAATCTTGAAAATAATTTAGGTCAACAATACCAAGATTATGATTTTGAAAGTTGGCAAGAATTGGGCTATTCTTCAGAAAATAATTTTGAGACTAATTTATCAGAATTAAATGTTGATGAACTAAATGACTATCCATTGAGTTACTTCTATTTTGGTCCACTTCTAGAGTGCGAGGTTGAATTAGTTGAAAATTTTGACTTAACTATTAAATCCATTTACAAAAAAAATCTAACCGACTTACTAGATAATGTTAATGTAAATAATTTGAGAGATATTCCTGCAACTAATCAAACTGATAACCAAATTGATCTTTACGTTGGGGTTCGGTTTAATCTATCAAAAAATCGTAAGTCAGATAACGATAGCTTAGCAGAGGTAATTGATTCATTAAAAACTGATATTGAAAACACTTTGGTTGAAACAAAAAACAATGTTTTGGAAACAGAGCAAATTATACCTCAAAATAATAGTTCTGAAAAAATACTAAGCAGAGAAGAATACATATTACAATTCTTCGACTCATCTAACATTGAAGATGAAAGTACATTTTCAATTTATGCCCAAGAAGTAGAAGAAGTAGATTATTCAGGAGACAACTTTGAAGACGACAAAAAATACCCTTATGTAAGTT
>JADHMB010000073.1 GCA_016780365.1 Flavobacteriales bacterium | reverse complement strand
AAGTATTTTGCTACCGACCATTCTATTTTATTAAGTGTACTGTTAAGACCATTATAATCGGATTTAGATTCTGATAAAAATTGTTTTAATTTATGAGAAAAGTTCGTTTCTTCTAAAAAAATAAATATTGTAAATATTACTATCATTAATGTACTACTTATGATTTTAGATACTGCATCAAAAAGCATTTCTGCCATCCCTGTAAGACTTATTTCAGTATACTGAGTCTCTATGTAAGATTGTAAGTCAATTTCAAATTTATTATTAATAAGATTTATTAATCCATTTATATTATCATTATAATCATGGTGTGAATCTATAATAGAATTAAAACTAGATAAGATAAGCTGTGTAAAGAAGTAAAGAATAGAAAAAATAAATATTGTGGTAATTATCGTTTTTAGTTTATTAGGCACCCACTTTCCATAAACAGGAAATTTTTGAGAAACTGTAGTAAATACTCTAATAGTAAACCATAATAGCAGCGCAAAAATCAATGGAACAAGTATAGATTGTCCATAAATTAGTACTGTTACAACGCCAGCAAAACCAATTACATATTTAGAGAATGAATTCAAAAAAAAATTTTATAATTGAATAAATATATTAAATCTATAATTTAAGATACAAAAAAAGGCCTGATCATGTCAGGCCTTAGGCAATATTAAAAATTAAAAATCTTACTTTACAATCTGTAATTTTTTAGTACTTAATGACTCACCATCTTTAAAAACAAGATTATAAATTCCGTTCTTTATTAAAGAAAGATCTATATGGAAGTAATCAAAGTTAGAAGTTGGTTTATAATTTCCTGTAAATACAATTTCACCAAGTATATTATATAATTCAAATTTTATATTTTTTCCTTCAACTCCTTGCAGCTCGATAGTAGCTGAGTTTTCTGCTGGATTTGGAAATACTCTTGGGGAAATTTTAGTATTTTCCTCCATTCCAACTGCATCTGCCACCTGAATATCATCTAAAAATAAATTATTTCCATTATCTGAAACGCATCTAAATCTAATTATTACATCGTCTTCATTAGACCAAGCTGCTAACCCTTTCCATACATCTTCCCAATCATCATTAGAAGTTGGGAAGAAATATGAATTTCTGGGAGAAGTAGTTCGAAGTTCGTTTCCTGATTTATCAAAAAGAGTTTCCCAAGTTTTCCCACAACTATAACTTGCTTCAACAATTAATCTATCCTGAGAGCCAAATGTACCTCCAACTCTTTGAGTATATGCGTAAGAAAATTTTAAAGAAGGGGAAGTAGTGTTTGATAAATTAATATTGTCGAAAACTAAACTTGCTGAGACATCTTTTGGCCAATCATATATTCCAAATAAGAGAGATCTAGTGCTTCCATTACCTCTATTGGAAATTTTAAAATTAGGCAACTCATCACTATTTTCTAAAAACCCCTTGTTAATTGAAGTACTATTTACTTGATAAGATTGAAACCCTTCATTAATTTCGAAATCGACAATGTTATTAGGAATAGTATAAAAAATTGGAGGATTATAATTATCAGTTGATGTAGCATCAATTATTGAATTATTATTGGCATCATCTAAATTAAATTCAAATTTATGCTCTCCATCCGTAATATTTATAGAAGGGAAGATAGTAGTTCTTGATGAATTTTGGCCAAGATTAGTTTCCGTAATAGAAACTGGGCTTCCTCCATTGTATATATAGGATATATCGTAGTTAGCAGTAGATGTATTGTTATTATTCCTAACTGTAATTTTAGGTTCATAACTTGTTATACAATAATCATTAACTGGCAAGGATGCAGAATCTAAAATAAGTGAAGATATTCCAGGTTGAGATGTCGAATACTCCATAGATGAAATTGAACCACTTATAATTTCTTGTGTGCTTTCCGCTATAAATACTACTACATCTAAATTGAATAAATCATATGGAACACTATTCAGACTTTGAGGAACAGTATATGTTATTGTATCCGTATAGAACGAACCTTGGGAAGTATTAGAAATAGTTTGACCCCACTGACCTGTAAGAAGATGCCTAAGCATTTTCATATGATTATAATTTCCATTTGGAAGTACTTGTGAAGGATTTGCAGACGCACTTAACTGGAATCCTTCGATATTATTTTGAAGTAAGGCTACATTTAGCCTGTTAGTGTTTGATCCATTGCCGGTATAAAATGCCTCAACTACGACTGTTAATTCTCTAGATGCCAAATCTATGGTAGATTTTGCTGCTACATTAACGTAAGAAGATTGAGCTAAAATTTGATTGCCAGCTGTAGTCCATTGCCCTCTACTCATGCCTGTTGCTCCTGCAGACCATCCTAGGCCAGGGAATACATGTCGATTAGCTGTTCCGGTGGGGTAATATCCTCCATTATTAGTTTGGTTGACTAATGCATTTCCAAAACTTGTAGTATAATTTGGGTATCCTGAAGCTGGAGCTGCATATCCCCCAGCGTGAACATTTATTATTATAACATCTCCAGGGTTTGCTGCTTCAAATGCATTAGCTATTTTGTGACCATCTGCACAGGGACCGCATCTTACACCTCCATATTCTTCTAAAATTACATTTTTGTTTTCAGGAACTGTGCTAACAAATGTTTGACAAAATGTATCTGTCATTAAAACAAAAAACAGAATAAAGAACGAAACTTTTTTCATACTAATTATATTTGATATATATGATTTGGCATCTGCTAAACTAATTAATTATTTCAATAAATTAAAATTTTAGTTATATATTAATTAGTTTTGTGTAGAATTATATTATTATGATATGAAACATTTATTTTTAATATTTTTTTTGCTTTTCAGTTTAAAAAGCTTTTCTCAAGTTGAATTCTATTTAGGTAATGGTTCAGGGTATGATACACTTAATATTTTAAATGGAAGTACAGTTAACCTAAATGAAAGTTCATCTTTTGTGGAATTAACAATGGGATGTAAAAATACATCTTCAGATTCTTTAGATTTATTTATTAAAAGAAAAATCTTTACCTCTTCTTGGAGTTTCCTAAATGACCAGTTATGTGATAACAATTTATGTTATTCTCCATCTGGAAGTGATTTTACAACACCAATTGCTACAGTGCTTGGATCAGGTGAAATTACTATTTTAAAATCTAGTTTTTTATTTTCAAATACTAACACTTCTATTTATGTAAGATATTACGCTTTGGATGAAAATTTAAATATGATAGATTCAGTTGATTTTTCTTTAAATAATGCTACCGGCATAAATCAAAAATTTAATCCATCAGAAATAGTAATATCATCTCTTCAAAATAACTCAGAAATATTTGTTTCAAATACTAGCAATTACTTAAAATTAAATTTGAAAATTTATGACATTTTAGGAAATCTTATAAAAGAAAGTGTTCTATATGAATCAGAAACAAAGCTATATTTTGATTTAGCTAAAGGAACTTACATTATAACAATTGATTCCAACGGACAAGTTCTTAAGAGCAAAAAAATAGTTGCGCTCTAAAAAATTCTTTCTTTTAAACTAACTAATTATTAATACTTCTTCTTAAACACCATCTAAATCATTTTAGCAATACTAATTTTAGTCTTACTAAAGTGGAATTTAGCTGTCTAAAAGAGTTTGCAATAAATTACCTTAATCTTGTTTTAGATTTATATAGAAGGTAATATAATTAACTACCTTGTGAAAGGTGTTTTAAATCATATTATTCAATGATGATTTTTCTATTCCCAATTGAAAGGTTATTTTTATCTCTCAACTCAATTATATAAATTCCTTTTGCTTTGTTGCTAATATCAATACTATATTGAGATAATCCTTTAATAAGATTAGAGAATATTTCCTCCCCCATTATATTATAAATTACTATTGAATGGGGTAACTTTAGACTATTAAAATTTAAATTGAAAAATCCATTGTTTGGATTGGGAAATATGGTAAAGTCCAACAGATTATTATTTCTTATTGAATTAATCCAGTTTAAATCCTCATAGACTTTAACTGTATTATACTGTGTGTAGCTTCCATTTGGGAAGCTGGTCCCTCCGATTACAGCAGCTTTTCCGCCATATCCTGGGGTTTTGAAATCCATCAAAGGTCTGTCTAAATTCATAAAACTAAATGATGTATCCTGAGTATCAAACACATCAATTCTACTTACTATATTACCATTACCCCACATCAATTGAAAATTCCAATTACCTCCTCCTGAAAATAATATTTTATTCCCTGCTGTAGCACAATCCTCAATAGCTCTAGATGAACCAGCTAAGTTTGTTGATGTCCAATTACTGCCATCAAAAGTATTAATTCTAGAAGAGCCTGATAAATGACCTGTTGCTCCACCAGCAAAAACAAATAATCCGTTACAATGACATGCAGATATTCTTGCTCTTGCACTTGCTGCAGGCAAATTTCCAGTAGTCCAAGAATCAGTTTGTCCATCATAAATTTCGTAAGCGTCAGACACACTATATCCATCTAAATAACTACTAGGTTGTGTAGTATCCATAGTTAATCCACCAGCAAAAATTGCGATATTACCATCAGTTACAGCACTACTATAAAATCGGCTATCAACTGTGTATCTTGAAGACCATATTTTTGAAGCTTCGTCATAAATCCATAATTTAGTGTTTCCTCTTGTTTTAGCTGCATCTGAGTACCAATGCCAGTAATTTGCCCCTGGAGCAACAATTATTTTGCCATTTATTGCTACTGCATTGCCTTCAATCGTTTGAAATGGAATACTAGATAAAGTAAAGACTCCATTATTATAAAGTTCCATTGTAGGAGTTAAAACCCACGGCTGTTGATTCCAATTTGAAACCCCTCCAATAACATAAACACCGCTATCTCCTCTTACTGTAATTGGCTCTAACCGGGTATAACTCATAGCTTGAATTCCCCATGTATGAGTATTAACATTATAGGTATAAGCATTACTTGAAAGATTAGAACTACTAGTTGTACTATTCCAGGCCTGGCCTCCAGCTATTAGTATATTTTCTGCATCAATAAATTCAGCATCATATCTAGAAAGTTTTTCTAAAATAGTACCAGATGTCCATTGGCCAAATACGGACCCTGAAATTAAAAGAATAAATAAGGTGGAAGTAAAGTTTTTCATATAAGTGATATTTAAAAGTTAATATATTTAAGTCAATACCAATAATCAGGTATTTTGGTTTTATTATTAAAAATTGTTATTTAGGATTTGTAATTTTTTAGAATAAATAGATCCGTCAACTACTAATATTACGTTGTAAATTCCATTATTTAAACCTGAAATATCTAGATCTTGTCTAAAATCAGAACTAGTTGTATAATTTTCAGTAACTACAAGTTCCCCTAGTAAGTTATATAACTCTAATGTAATGTCCGGACCGATTATTCCTTCCATATTAAGAGTAGCTATTGTAGAAGCAGGATTTGGATAAATAGTAAAATTAATGAATTGGCTTAGGTTATCAATTCCGACAGTTGATGTAGCAGGAGCATCAACATTTTCACCTTTTGTATTGTAAACCTGTCCGTTAGAAGGGTCTATTAATAAAACAATTGCTCTTAAACGAGATTGATCGTATTCGCTTGGGACTGAATAAGTAGGAAATGTGAAATTGTAAGTACTATCAGCTATAAGGGCTGAAGGTAAGGCAGAACTAGACCCAATAAAAGAGGGTATAATTGCTCTTGCAACGTTTTTAAAGTACATCAATACAGGTGGAACTGGATTTCCTGCTGTTAAAAAGTCTACTCAAGTTGTAGCCATTTGAGTATTTCCTAGATAATATGCATTTGACTGACTATAACCCATGTCAGTATCATCGTGCACACTATCTTCAGTGATAACTAAAGCTAAATTTAGGTTTGAACAGCTAATAGCAAATTTTAAATCTGTTGATACATTTAATTCTCGGTTACTTGAGTCATAATTCGCATAAACATCAATATCTGCATATCCAAAATCATTTTTGTAGTTATTAAAGTCTGCCATTGATGCTCCAACTACGTTTCCATAATTAGCAACAGTTTTTCTATCTATAATATTTTGAGGCCAAGCATTTGCAGAAACAAAAGCGTTATTAAAGCATGAACTTTGGTAATTCATATTATACATAGCATCACTTGTTCCTGAACCCGTATTTCCGTGGACACTAATAATTTCAATACTATCTATAGAGCTAGTTAACATTACTTCCTCTAATCTTACAATTCCTCTTGGACTATAAAACCCAAAATCGTTTGCTCCAATAGTTTGGTCTTCAAATAATACTTTTTTAAAAGGAAGAAATGTTCCTACATTGAGCGTATGAGATAATGAATTGTTGGTACTATCAGCATCTCCAGAAGCAACAACTTCTACGTTAATATTATAAGTTTGTAAAGAATTAGTTTGGATAGTTGTTGAATGTGTAAAGTTATAGCTTTGATTGAATCCTAAATTAACATTAAACGTTTCTGATTGTGGTCCAGAACCGTCATTCCAAACTATATCAAATGATGTTATAGCATTAACACCGAGATTTGTTACAACGCCCTTTACATTTGATGTTCCAGGACCACCATAATCGGGGATATTTAATGAACTCATTTCCATATCTACTGAATTAGCTTGCTTAATAACTACATCATCAATAGCCCACCACCAATCGTAATCACCTTCATAATGAAACCTTATTTGTACGCTAGAATTTCCAACAAGAGAGGAAATATTGTGTATTTGATGACCATAATTATTATTGGTTCCATAATCATGAATTAAAGTCCATGTAGTTCCACTATCAATAGAAGCTTCAACTCTAGCAACTGGATTCCCCCATACTTCAAAAGAGTGGTTAAATTCAAGCAGAAGAGAACTGTAAGAAGAAAAATCCATAACAGGAGAAATTAAATCTGTATTTTGAGTATTACCATTTCCAAGACCATCACTATCAACTATAGCATAAACGTTGCTACAGTTCCCTGATTCATTTGATGTTCCCGATCCTTCTACTATTGTATTATTTCCATTATTGCCTGGTGTTCCCGTAGTTGGGTCGTTAATTGTCCAGTCACTATCGCTTGTAGTCCATCCATTTGGAAAAGTTCCAATACTAGCAGATGTAGACTCAAAATCTTCAGAGAGAATCTGAGCATTAATATTTATAGAAATTAAAGCGATAAATAAAATTGAAAATTTTTTTTATAAAGTGATTTATAAATGTAATTTTTGAAAGGGGTTCATCTTAATATTTTCAATAATTAATGTTAAAACAAAAGTAAAGTTAATAAATTATGTATTTTAAATTTCATTAAAATTTTGTGACTCCGGAAGGATTCGAACCCTCAACCCTCAGAGCCGAAATCTGATATTCTATCCAGTTGAACTACGGAGCCATTTTGAACAAAAATAGTTTTTTTGCAATAATTATTTTAATAATTAGTTAGTTTGCATAATATGAGATGGCTTAAGTACACTTTATTATTTATAAATCACTTTATATTATTTATAAATGCACAAGATTTTTCTGTAGGAACATGGAGAGATCATTTGCCATATTCAGAATTTAATCAAGTAGTAGAAGTAGGGAACTTTTTTTACGCAGCTTCCCCATATTCTCTTCTAGAATTCGATAATTCAAACAATGAAATAACCAAATTGAGTACCGTAAACGGATTAAGTGAAATTGGAATCTCTTGTATTGCAGCTAATAACTCTTACAATTCTTTATTAATAGCTTACAACTCTAGCAATTTAGATTTGATAAAAAATGGAGAAATAACCAATATATCGTCGATTTTCAACAGCTCTATTATAGGTGATAAAACCATATACAGCCTATACAGTTACAGTAAATATATTTATGCATGTACTGGATTTGGTATTGTTGTAATTGATATAGAAAAGAAAGAAATTAAAGACACTTACATTCTAGGAAACAATAACTCACAAATAAAAGTTAAGGATCTTCATATTTCACAGGATACTATTTATGCTCTTACAGAAAACGAGATTAAGTACGCTGCACTGAATAATGCATTTTTGTCTAATCCAAGCGTTTGGAATTCGCATTTACTTCCCCAAGGAACAGAAATTAACAATCTTGAATCTTTTTCGGATGACTTCTTTGCATTTGGCAACGCAAATATTGTCTTTAAATATTCAAATAACCAGTGGGACACAATTATTTATCAACCCAACGAATTGCTAAGAAACTTTAAGGTTAGTGATCAGGACC
>JADHMB010000072.1 GCA_016780365.1 Flavobacteriales bacterium | reverse complement strand
AGATCCATATGACCATTGGTGGGTATCCGCAAATATGGAGTTATTGGTAATTGAAAAGGATTCACCAATACATAAATTGGTGTCAGAGATTTGATAACTCACTATTGGCGAAACATCTACAGTAATTATTTCAGATGAGGTAAATGCCACTTGACATCCTGCAGAATCCTCTCCAACCAAAGATATTTGGTAAGAACCTGGATTAGAATAGGTATAACTAGGACTTTGTAAATTTGATGTAGCACCATCTCCAAAATTGTATAAATAATTGGATGTATTTGAAGAATTATTAGTAATTGAAATTGTTAAGGAATCGCATCCAAAAACCTGATCGATATCAAAATCTAATATTGGTCCAGGAATGTAAATTAAGTTGTTGATTACTAAAGTATCTGCACATCCAAAATTATCTGAAGAAATTAGCGAAACATCATAATATCCTCCAATGGTGTATGTATGAGCAGGATTTACAATAGTAGAATTCAAATTATCTCCAAAATCCCAATTATAATTTGATGCTCCTGAACTTAAGTTGGTAAATGAAGTTACTACTGGAGGACAATTTCCGTTACTTATATGCGAGAAATCTGCAATAACTTGCTTTACTTCAATATAGTTGTATAAAATTGTAGTATCAATACACCCTTGGCCATCGGATGCGATTAATTTTACATCATAAAACCCAGGAGATTGATATATATGAGAGGGTACGGAATCTGAAGATATATTTCCATCTCCAAAATCCCATTGAAAAGAATTTACAATTTCACTTACAGGAAAAAAAGTAATATTTGTACCAGCGCATAAAATGGTGTCACTAGCTATAAATTCTGCATTAAAATCGTTAACAATGGCTTTTTTTATTGAATCTACACACCCATTAATATCTGTTATATTTAACTGAATACTATCAAAAGGGAAATTAATAAATTGTTGGGTAGGATTTTGAGAATTACTTGAAAATCCATTATTAAAATTCCAATCCCAAGAGATAGGATTAATTGAGGAATCTTGAAAAACTACATCAATTGGAACACAATTGTTTAAAAGTGTATAATTAAATTCAGCTTTTGCTTCGTTAACTAAAATTGTATCTGAGCTAAAACTACTAGTACATCCTCTGTCAGAAACATTTAATGAAATTTGTTGGTTTCCAGAATAGTTCATTACTATCCATGCTGAATCTGAACTGCTGGATGTAGCACCTCCAGACCAATTATAATTAGAATATGTACTATTATTTGCCTTAAAATAAATACTATCTGTCTTGCAAATGGGATTTGGAAATGTAGGTGTAAAAGTGGCGTCAGGTTCTAATATTAGAATTGAATCTAATTGAACTTCTCTAACACATCCCATATTATCTAATAAAAGAGTAGGAGTAAACCAACCCGATTGCTGGTAAACATGAAAAATACTGGTATCTGGACCCAAAAAGGAGCCATCTTTCATATCCCAAGTATGGATAGGATCGTCTTTAACCGAACATTCAATTTTAATGAATCCTCCAAAACAAGCAAATGAATCTTGCTCAATTAATGCTAAAGGATGGTATAAAAATATATTTTGTTGAGATTCAGATTCACATCCATTTTGATCTGTTATTTTCAAATTCAATAAACTAATAGAATCATTTAATTGAAGAGTCAAACTATCAGAAAAGTTATTGGATATTACAGTAGAATCAAGACTCCATTCCCATGTAGTTGCAGCGGATGAATTGTTGCTAAAAGTGTAGGTGTTGTAATTACAAAATTCATTTTTGTTCAATATAAAACTTGGATCTAAATCGTTTTGATCCATGAAATTATTAATAATTAAAGTATCTGAAGTTCCATTTTGATAATAAGCAACATGTAAAATATTGAAAACTCCAGGTGCTGAATAATAATGGGATGGATTTTTTTCAGTAGAACTTTGACCATCTCCAAATTCCCACGCCCATGAAGAAGCAGTTGTAAATGGAGAATTCATATTCACATTTCTAAAACCACAGGTTTGGTTAATTGGGTTCTGTATTGGCATTTGACAAATTACTGTATTTGGATAATTGCAATCAAATACTGCAGTGTAATACTCAAAATTACTACAGCCAATATCAGATATTGATTCATAAGTTATTACATAAGATTGAGAAGGTATATAGTTATGAGAAACATTAGGAGTGTTATAAATTGTCCCGTCACCCATGTTCCACTGGTGTTGTATTGCTCCAACAGTATTATTGGTAATATTAAAACTTCCATCATTACAATTTGAATTTACGGTAGCATCAACATTTAAATTGTCTATTTGTAAAAATGCAAAATTATTCAAATCGTATTTGCAACCATTTGGAGCATCTGTAAATAATGAAATATTATAGGTCCCGGATTGAGTATATGTATGAGAAACATTGGATCCAGTATCTAAATCACCGTCCCCAAAATCCCAGTTCCAGAAATTAACACCAATATTGTAAACATCTGTATTAAAAATATAAGGAGAACATGCAATAATTGTATCCATTGTAAATATATCTACATCTTCTTTCTTAACAATTATATAGTCATCTTTGACCAAGGTATCTATACAACTATTGGTGTCGTTTGCATAAAAAGTTACCGAATAATTCCCTTCAAAATCATATGTATGATCAGGGTTTTCATCTGTTGAATAGGTACTATCTCCAAAATCCCAGTAGTAAGTATCTGCATTGGAAGTACTTAAAAAATTCACTTCTAAGGAGGCGCAACCTTCATTAACAGATGCTATAAAATCTATTTCAGATACACCAGATAAAACAGTATCCATATTAATATTGTTTTGGCAATTATTACTATCAGTTATTGTAAGTGTTGGGTTAAATGTTCCATTATCATTGTATGTGTGGGATACACTGTTTGAGTTAGCGCCAAAAGATCCATCACCGAAATCAATATAAAAAGTGTTAGAAACAGAAGTATTCACATCGAATTGAACATCCAAAGGTGGGCATCCAGAAAAATTAGACATATTGAAGGTCCCAATTGGAGCATTGCTTAAATTTATTGAATTTGGGAATTGTACATCTTGAATACATCCATTATTACTTTCAATAGTAGCAATAGGATAATATACACCATTACTTGTATATTGATTATTAGCAGATGCAGTTCCAGATATTATATTTCCATCGTCAAAATCCCAAGTTATATTTTGAATATTATTGGAAGGTGATATAGTGAAATTAACATCTAAAGGAGGGCATCCAGAAAGAATATCTGAGGAAAAAGAGTATTCTTCTTTTGGAAAGATATTTATCGTATCTAAGTTAAAAGAGTCTATACATCCATTTATCGTTGTAGCAATAACACTTGGAGCAAATAGTCCAGTTGAATTATAGGAATGCTGAATATTAGAATTAGAAGATATAGAATCAAGTCCATCTCCAAAAAACCATTCCCAATTTGAAATAACAGAATTGGATGAACTACCAGAAAAAGTGAAATTATAGGAACTATCGCAAGTTAAATTTGAATCAATAAATGCATTTAATAATGGAGTAGGATTGATTACTAATGGGCCTATAGTACTATCATCGGAACAACCAAAACTATTGTATACTACTAAGGTAACTGGGTAATTACCAGAAATAGGATAACTGTAAGTTGGATTAACTGAATTTGTAGTATCTCCATTACCAAAATCCCAAATACTAGATGTGTAACCTATACTAGTATTTGTAAAGTCAATAAAATTATCATTTTCACAATTACTTAAAATATTGAAACTAAAACTTGCAGAAGGTTTGTCTAAAACATGGATATAGTTTATTGAAATAATTGAATCTGAGACAGTAGCACCATTTGCAACTAATTTAATCGTATAAAACCCTGGATTTATAAAAGTAGCAGAGGGATTATTTAAAATAGATGTAGAGCCATTATTAAAGTCCCAGAAAAAAGAGATGCTATTTGTTGAAGTATTGGTAAAGTTAACAACTAGAGGAGAACAACCAACTGTAATATCGGCATTGAAGGAGGCATTAACTTGAGAAAAAAAGCTATTTATTTTAAAAAAAATTAAAATTAAAATTAATAACCTATATTTCATTTAAGCACTGAGTATTATTACAGTGTTAAAAATAAAACAATCATTTTAATAAATACCGTAACTTTTTATTTTTTTATTAATTATTCTACTGTACTTATCGTTTTTATCATACCATAGTTTTTTATCAAAGTCGTAATTTAAATACGCTACTGGAAAATCGAAAATACCTTTGTCTTTATCCTGAACATTCCATTTGTCTTTTTCAACCAAATTCATTGTTAGATCAAAATAAGGAATTCTTTTAGTTTCATTAGGGACATTGGTATTGAACGCAATTCTTTTTATATAATGTTTGTTATCTAGGCATTCAAACTCTATTAAAATTTTATGGTTCAGTTCTAAATGAAGATTGTATTTACCATTATTAGAAATTATAGTGTCTATGACTCCATCGTCGTGAACAATTCTTATCCTTACATCATGAACTTTTCCCAATGTATTAAATGTTTGTCCTTTAATATGAAGTCTGTGATCTTCTGTAGAAT
The DNA here is from genome assembly GCA_016780365.1 of Flavobacteriales bacterium. Lineage (GTDB taxonomy): Bacteria > Bacteroidota > Bacteroidia > Flavobacteriales_D > Parvicellaceae > MED-G20. The sequence goes on along the minus strand of JADHMB010000072.1, from coordinate 3,773 downwards.
AATTTAAAATTTCTTCTTTATTAGATTTTGCATTTTGACTAAAAAGAGCAAAAGGAAATAAAATTAAGAATAGAGATTTAATGATTTTTTTAATATAGGTCAAATTTTAGTTTTTAAAGTTAAATATAAAATAAAATTCATAATGTAAATTTCATTTTAACACTGAGTATTTTTCAAGTGCTAAAAATAAAACAATCATTTGATAAAAATAACTGATAATTAAGATATAAATACTTTAAAAATTCTAAATTAGAACAATTATGCAAGAAAAACAGCCTAGTTTAATAATAGCACTTATTCCTATAATTTTATTAATAACGCTTCTTTCAATTAATGTTTCTTTGTTTGGAGATAATACAATTTCAGGTTCTAATCAATTAACATTACTTATCTCTGCTGCTTGTGCAGCTTTATTGGGTTTGTCATATAATATAAAATATAAAGATATGTTGAAGGGTGCTGTAGATAGCATATCCTCTGCTATGGGTGCATTAATAATATTATTACTTATTGGTTCTCTAGCTGGAACTTGGATGATGAGTGGAATTGTTCCTTCCATGATTTACTTTGGTCTTAAACTACTAAGTCCAACTATTTTTTTAGTTGCTGCCTGTATTATATGTTCTATTGTTTCATTGGCTACTGGAAGTAGTTGGTCAACTATTGCTACTATTGGAATTGCAATGTTAGGAATTGGAAATGCTCTTGGAATACCAGAGGGTTTAACTGGTGGAGCTATTATTTCTGGATCCTATTTTGGAGATAAAATGTCACCATTATCAGACACAACAAATTTAGCTCCTGCAATGGCTGGTACAGATTTAATAAGCCATATTAAATATATGATGTTAACCACCATACCTTCCATTACAATAACTTTGATTATATTTTTAATTATTGGTTTAAATTTAGATACACAAGTTGGACAACTTAATCAAGTAGATTCACTTCAAAAGGCTCTATTTTCAAGTTTTAATATTAGTTTATGGACTTTTATTGTGCCAGCAGCTGTCCTATTTATGATAATAAAAAAGGTTCCAGCTATACCTGCACTACTTTTTGGCTCAATCGCTGGTGGTATTTACGGAGCTATATTTCAACCTGATATAATTCATGAAATCTCAGGGAACTTATCTAATTCAGGCTTTCAATACATAAAGAATTCTTATATAGCAATTATTAATTCTATGACAATTGATGTAAACATTCAAACCAGCAATATCGCTGTTAATGATTTGATTTCCACTTCTGGTATGTCAGGTATGCTCAATACAATATGGCTTATTATTTGTGCTATGAGCTTTGGAGGGATAATGGAAAAAACAGGTTTTTTAAATAAAATAACTAGTTCTCTTTTAGAATTTGTGAGTTCTCAAAAATCTCTTTTTCTCACTACTACTGGAACCTGCATGTTTTTAAATGTTACGGCTTCAGACCAATATTTAGCAATCGTAGTTCCAGGAAGAATGTTTGCTAGTTCGTTTAAAAAATATGGTTTAGATCCTAAAAATTTAAGTAGAACACTTGAAGATACAGCTACCGTTACCTCACCACTAGTTCCATGGAACACTTGTGGGGCTACTCATGCTGGTGTTTTGGGAATATCTACATTTATTTACTTGCCCTATTGTTTTTTCAATTTAATTAGTCCAATTATGACACTTATTTTTGCTTATGGAAATATTAAAATAGCCAAATTAAGTACTGATAAAGTTACTAATTAACCTGTGAAAATGGTGAACTCCCATTTCCATTTTTGGCGAAAATCTTCCGCTTTTATAGTATCTAGACTTAACTCCTTTTTGTACATTCTCAACAATTTCTTCATCTTGTTTTTCAACCTTATCTAAAATAGATCCAGCTCCAGATTCTCTTTTGCTTTCATCCCAAACATAGGTTCTAAACTCTACTTTAGTTAGATTAGGTTTTAAAGGTTTTACTATATTAACAGAAAGTCCCCAGGGGTAAAAATTAAACATCATATTTGGAAATATCCAGAAATAATAAGCTGCAATATTTTTTCCAAAATCTAATGAATTTTCTGGAAGATCGAAACATGTTTGTTCAGAATCACTTTCTGCTAACTGAAGATTTGAATAAGTGAAAACCTCAGTTTGATAATCTTCATAATTGATAACCTTATTTAGTTCTTTATGTACAAATGGAATGTGAAAACCTTCTAAATAATTGTCACAATACAATGCCCAATTGGCATTTACAAAATAGTCTTTTGAACTTCCAGAATCAAATTGAAATTTTTCAATTGGCATCCAACCAATTCTTTTTTCCATATCCTGGATTAAAGAATTAAAATTGATTTTTGGATTAAGGGAGCAAAATAAAAACTGTCTCCATCTATTTAATGGAATTTCAGATAAGTTGTCTTGTTTTAAAGGAAAGTTTTTTACTTCCTTAAATTCTGGCATAAAGATAAATTCTCCATTGCAATTAAATCTTCTACCATGGTATTTACAAGTAATTTCTTTAGATTCACAAGCCTTGTCTATTAAAATATTTCCTCTGTGAGTACAAACATTTGAATAACATTTAAAACTATGGTTGTTGTTATTGACAACAAAAAGAGGTTCAGAGATAAATTCATCTAAAAAGACAAAAGGTTTTTTAAAATTAGCTTGAGATAGATGTGAATTATCACCAATAAGTTGCCATGATTTAGCAAAAATATTTTCTTTTGAATTTTCAAACTCATTATGGGAGCTGTAAAAATCTCCGCTTAACGTGTTGGCATATTTAATATTTTCATCTATTGTATCCATTTTAAAGAAGATTTAAATTGATTATTAATTTAATGATAATTTATGTAAACTAAAATTTAAATTTTTAACTAGTTTAATAAGTTGTCAAATAATTGTTTTATTATTAAAAAAAAACATATAAATTTAAAATCAAATTTGTCAAACATTAACCTTCTTATTTTATGAAAAAACTTATACTAATTTTAAATATAATTCTAATTAATTACTGCGCTTCTGGTCAGTATTTAGACAAAGATTTTAACGATTTAAGTCTCACGTCAGGGGGCTGGACAACACAAATAATTATTGATACTACCAATTGGTTTGTTGATTCTTTTGGAGGAGATGATTTTGTTAAAGCAACAAATTACAGTAATAGTCAAAATGTACCTTCTAATACTTGGCTTATTTCTCCAGCTGTTGACTTATCTTCTGCAACTCAGCCAATGTTAAGTTTTGAAACTATTATGAAATGGCCAGGATCAGCCTTAGTATTACATATTTCAACAGATTATGATGGAACTAGTAATCCTATACAGCAAGGTACTTGGACAGATATTACAGCTTTAGCTACATGGGATGTTGACAATACAACATGGGGAAGTTGGACTCCATCTGGCGATGTAGATTTAACTAGTTATATTTCTAGTACAACTTACATAGCATATGAATATTTAGGTTCTGCAAATTCTGGAAGTACATGGGAAATTGACAATATAAAAATTACTGAAGGTTCAGCACCACCACCGCCACCACCAGGTATAGACACTGTATCAATTTACGACATTCAGTTTAACAACAATACTAACGGAGCATCCAACTACGAAGGATCTCAAGTCTACACAGGTGGAATTGTAACTGCTGTTAGAGACGATAGTTCATTTTACTTAACTAGCGGTTCTGGAGCTTGGAGCGGTGTATATGTTTATTCTAACGATTACTTACTATACGAGGGAGATTCTGTTGTTTTAGATGCTGAAGTAGATGAGTATTATGAACTAACAGAACTTAAAAATG
>JADHMB010000071.1 GCA_016780365.1 Flavobacteriales bacterium | reverse complement strand
AAATCATTGCAAAAAATTAAAAATTTTAATACTAAGTGCTTTTAATTCAATTCTTTAAATAGTAGAAGAAAAAAATTTAAATGTCATTATTACCAAGATGTTTTTTTTATTTTTTTGCAAGCTTTTAAAACATCTCTTCTACTAATTACCCCAACCATCTTACCATTTCTAAGTACTGGATATCTTCTAAAGTTGGATTTCATAAATAGACTAGCTAATTCGTAAATTTTAATATTATAATCTACAGTAACGACCTTTTTAGACATGTAATTAGTTACTTTTCCTTGATTAGGAAATAAATTGTGGTATTTCTCATCGTAAATAACACGAAGACAATCTTTTTCTGTAATAATTCCTATTATTTCCCCTTTGTTATTTACTACTGGTGCTCCTGATATTTTTCTTTGGATAATCTTCTCGGTTACATCCATAATTTCTTGATCTGCTTTAAAAGTAATGACATTGGTTGTCATATAATCCGAAGCAGTTTCATGAATTATTATTTTTTTATTTTCTTTTATAAATTTTGGGGTGAAATTTACCATGCCTTAAATTTTAATTATAAATGTATCTTTTAATAATACAAAATTTAGAGCAGATATCCTAATTTTTTTACATGTAACTAATTGATTAACTGTTAATTAAATATCGTTAAGCATATAGCCAGCTCAGTAAGCAAGAAAAGTTAAAACAATAAAAAGAGCTATCGTTACCTTATTATTCACCAATAATTCATGAGAAAATTCTCTTTAAGTAAAAAGACGATGCAGGTCTATATTAAAAGTTTATATACTGGAACTAACTTCGTCAATGGTCATAAACTCAAGATTTGGATTGATTATTAATCCGCTTTGCTTAATTAAACCAACTCTAAATTGTAAAGTGAGGGCTAAGGTTGGATAATATCCTGTTCCATCGTCGTTATTTAACGATATCCAGATAGTTCCATCTTCTTCATAACTTCCCACAACATGAACATCAACCCCAAAAATATAAGGCAAGGCAGTCCATTCGCCATAGCTATTTAAAGTTTCAATTAGTATCATATCACCAACTTCATAAATAAAATTTGGAGTGTAAAAATCTAATGAGGTAGAATTGTCAAAGGACAAAGTAAAGTTTTCGACATAAAGATTCTGAACATCTTGTTCTAAGATACAACTTCCGTCATCTGAAACTGCTGAACTAGAATAATTTAAAGCTGCTGGATCTGTACATCCTTCCTGAATACAACTTGAGAATAGAATAAATGGTAAAGCAAAAAGTAATAATTTTTTCATTTTTATAAGTTTTAGTTTGAATTCTGTAAGTAATTTAAAAAAAAATAATTACAAATTAAAGACCTCTTACATTTTCAATTTCAATAAACATATTTTTTATATTTACCTTGAATATTCAAAATAGATATGAAAAACATTACCCTAATAGCTTTTACTTTTATTATTACACTTTTTATTTCTTCCTGTGGAAATACTGAAATAAATAAACAAGATGCTCCTTCTGAAGTTCAAGAAGTAGATTCAGTTCCGAAATCTTTAAATATTAATACATCAACTAGTAGCGTGGAATGGAAAGGTGTTATGGTTGGTATATATTCTCATAATGGTTTTGTTTCTATAAAAGAAGGCAATTTAGTTTGGCAAGGAAATTCTATCACTGGTGGTTCTATTACCATTGATATGGAAACTATGACTCAATCTGATAGTTTATATAAAACAGAAGAAAATAAGCTAGTAGCTCATTTAGAATCCCCTGATTTTTTCGATGTTGCCAACTTTCCTACAGCAACTTTTGAAATTACAAGTTCTGAGAAAGGTACTAATACTGTTTATGGAAATCTTACTGTAAGAGGAATTACAGAAAGTGAAGTGGTAGAAGATGTAATATTTGATGTAGAAAATAAATCTGCTACTGGAACTTTAAAATTTGATCGCCAAAAATATGGAGTTGCTTATAAAGGCTCTAAAAAAGACATGTTAGTGGGCGATGAAGTAGAAATGACAATTTCACTAAAAACCAATTAGTCACTTTTTCCAACAAAAAATCTAATTGTTTTTTCACTTTTATTTCCCAACTTATCTATAGCTTGAACGTTAACTTCATAAAGTTTATTCTTCAAAAAAGTATTTAATTCTGAAATATCTAAAGAAGATCCACTTGAATAAGGAACAAGTTTACCTTTTCCAATAGAATATAAAATCTTGTCTGTACCTACCTTTTGATCTGTTGCTCCTAAGTATAATCTAGTGTAGTTAGGATAAACATTCAAAGTTTCTCCACCATCTTTCTTAGTTCCAGATGGCTCAATACTAAAGTTATGAAATATTTCAGGTGGAGTATTGTCTACATGACATTTACTTTCTCTTTTTTCATGTGCATTATTAACATTATCAGTAGAATAAAAATTTATGCTATGCTTACCTTCTCCGTCTACTGTAAAAGAGCTGTAATTTTTCATTGCTTGATTATCAATAGAATACAATGTATTTTGAACTCCAGACTCACCATCTTTAGAATTTAAAATAACTTTTGTTTTACTAGTAATAAATAATTCTCCATCTTTAAAAAATTGAGGAGAACCGTATTTTATCCAAGTTTCTGGTGGATTATTATCTAAAAATAAAGTTTTATAAGAATTTTTTGAGATATTTTCCACATTATCAACTGCATTATATTTGATTGTATAAATTCCTTGTTTATTTGGTAATTTAAAATTTTGAGAATATGTCGATCTTTCTTTTTCATTAATTCTATAATATATATTTTTCACACCTGCCTTATTATCAGTGGAGGTAATTTTGAACTCAGTCCTCTCACTTACATAATTGTATTTTCCCTTAAAAAAATCTCCAACTACATCCATTTTAGAAACCGGAGAAATTTTATCAAGATAAAATGAGAATGTCTTTGCATTATCCATTTCACTATTTTTTACATTATCGGTTGACCAATACTTTAAAACGTGGTCACCATCTTTCAAATTATACAATTTAATATTACTACTGTAGTATGATTTATCAGTTTCATCAAAAAGGTAAAAAGTGTTTTTAACACCTGACAAGTTATCGTTAGATGAAATAATAAAGGAGGTTTTAGGAGATAAAATAGATTCTTGGTAAACAATACCTTTTATAGAATGAGCGGTAGTAGGAGGTGTTAAATCGACGACAAATCCTTTGTTTTTAATTCTTTCAGAATTTCCAACGTTGTCAGAAGAATAATAATATAAATTAATTTCTCCTTCTTTGTTCATTTCTAAACTTGAGCTGTATACCTTAAAGCCATCGGAATTTAATCTAAAATGAATATTTTCCAAGCCTGACCCATAGTCTTTTGCATTTAGATCAACAACTAGTCCTTTTCCATAATAATTTTTATTTGAAATATATTTTGGAGCATTTTTGAAAGCAGATATTGTTTTAGGTGCTAAACCATCTGCATAAATTTCGAATAAAATTTCTTGCTGAGGAGAGGCAGCTTTCTTCGTGTTTTTATCAACTGCCCATTTACTTCTAATATAGTTTATTCCTTCTGTATCTAAATACATTGGATTGGTATAATCTTTAGAAACTTTGCTGTTTAAGGTGTAGTTTTTACCATTGGGTTCAGTAGAAAAATTTAAATAAATAGGTAAAGATTTTTGAATGTAAGTATTGTCGTTTTTAATATGAACTCTCTTTTGATGGTCTAATTTTGAATTGTTTTGAGAAAGAATCCAAATAGGAATTAAAAAAAGTACAGATAGGTAGATATTTTTCATTTTTTATTATTTAAAAATTAAACTATTATTAAATGTATTTATAATAAAACAGATTACATATTTTTCTTATTAGACTTTTTAAACAATTTCAAAATGAGTGTTTTTTGGGTATAAAATTATAAAACTTGCTATATTTTTTTAGCTTTTGATTGGTTTCTTTCCTCTCTTGGACCACGCTTGTAAATAATTAACCCATTTAAGAAATTTCTTAAAATCTGGTCCTGACAATCCATGTATTTTGGATGGTCTTCACTTCTAAAAAAAGCCCCCAATTCGCTTTTGGAAATTTTAAAATCAACCAAAGACAATACCTTTACAATATCATCATCCCGCATCTTTAAAGCAACACGAAGTTTTTTTAAAATGTCGTTATTTGTTAAACCCATATTTTATTATTTAAGAGAAAAACCCATAAATTAATACTAAAAATCTAATTAGTTACTTCTACTTTATTAGATTTTTTCTTGATTAATATTTTTTTGAGTTTCATTAAAAAAATTGCATCGTAGAATAGCAGATATCCGCCTTGTAAAATAAGAGAATTGCCATATCCTTTATTCATTGAATATTCTGAATTATTTTTTTGAGCATTATTTTTAAGTAAAAAACCTGTAACCATATATGCTAAATCTAGACCCATATTTATAATAATACTCTTTTCTGCTTTTTTCTTTTTGTCATACAAGGTTTTCATATCCCAAGGTTTCTTACTGTCTTTATTTACTATGATATGACCTAAACCAGCGATACCTACGTTCAATAAATTCCAACTGAAATTCATTTGATGAAAATGTTCATTGGTAGATTCCGGACTAAAAAGATTATTGGTAGCTAAAGGACTGTAAATAAGATTACCTACAGACCATCCAGAAAGAAGAGACAGAGATTGCTGTTGTTTTTTGTAAAATAAATCGTGAATACTTGTACTATCTTGTGATTTTAACGTTAACGGCAAATAGAAAACCGCTGTTAAAGCTACTAGAAACTTTATATATTTCATTTTAATTGTTTTTCTACAATTTAATCTAATTCTGTAATTAATATAAGAACTGTTCAACAATAACTAATTAAAGTTTCTTTAAAATGAGCAAAAAAAAAGCCCATCAAAAATGACAGGCTCAATCAATGAAATTATTTTAAAGTAAGAATATTAATCTACTCTGACATTAATTGCATTCAACCCCTTTGGGCTTTCCTCAACATCATAACTTACTTTATCACCTTCGTGAATATCTTCAGATAATCCATTCTTGTGTACAAATACGTCTTTTCCACCATCTTCAGGTGTAATAAATCCAAATCCTTTGGCATTGTTGAAAAATTTAACTGTTCCGTTACTCATAATATATATTTTATAATAAAGCACAAAACTACTATTATTATCTATTTATAGAGAAAAAAGATCATTTTTTTAATTAATAACTATATGTATGTAATTAAAATAAGAATTATTTAAAATTAAATAAAAGTTGTTTTACAGAGAAAAACACCTTTTATATTTAATGAAATGAATCAAATTCTTGCTTGATACTTATGTAGTTTATAGTATCTCCCTTCCAAAGAAAGTAAATTATCATGGGTTCCTTTCTCTGCAATCTCTCCATTTTCAATAACCAATATTTGGTCTGCTTGTCTTATGGTACTTAACCTATGGGCAATAACAAAAGTTGTTCTCCCTTTCATTAAAGTTTTTAAACTTTCCTGAATTAAAGACTCACTTTCGTTGTCGAGATTAGAAGTAGCTTCATCTAAAATAAGTATTCTTGGATTAGCAATAATCGCACGAGCAATAGTTATTCTTTGACGTTGGCCCCCAGAAAGTTTCACCCCTCTTTCCCCTATTAGAGTGTTTATTCCATCTTCAAATCTTTCTGTAAATTCATGAACATTAGCCGCTCTTATTGCATCTTGCAATTGCTTATCACTTGCCTTAGGATTGGGAAAAAGAATATTGTCTTTTATGGTACCTTCAAATAAAAAATCGTCTTGAAGAACTACCCCCAATTTCTTTCTGTAACTCGATAATTTAATTTTAGATAAATCAATTCCATCTACTGTTATTTTACCAGAGTTGGGATTTAAAAAAGAAGCTGTTAACCCTGCAATAGTAGACTTCCCTGAACCAGAAGTTCCAACAAGAGCAGTCATCGACCCTTTTTTGGCTTCAAAAGAAATATTGTGGATGACTTCCGAATCTTCTAAATAAGAGAACGAAACGTCTTTAAAAACAACATCACCACTAATAGAATCCAGCTCTATATTTCTTACACTTTCATCTTCCTCAGGACTCATGGACATTATTTCTTCTGTTCTATCCAAACCTGCAAATGCTTCTGTAAATTGACTTCCAATATTGCCTATTTGAATAATTGGTGCTACTAAAAATGCGATCATTGCAGTGTAAGAAATAAATTCTCCATTATCTAAACCTAAATAGCTTCCAATGCCCATAACTCCAGCACTTGCCAAACCAATCATAAGAACTCCAGAGCTAGCCATTAAAGCTTGGGCAGTCATGCTTTTTTTAACCAGTTGGAAAATTTCATCTACTCCTTTGGAGAAAATAGTTAACTCTTGTGCTTCAGCACCAAAACCTTTAATTACCCTAATTCCATTTAAAGACTCTGTCAAACGACCAGAAACTTCGGCACTTTTCTTACCTCTTTCTCTAAAAATTGGCCGTATATAACCAAATGCTTTAAGAGCGATTATAGCAAAAAGAGCCATTGGCAATAGGACAAAAATCGTTAGTTTAAAACTTATGGTGATTAAATATGTAAAAGCTGCTAATGATGCCATTATGCCACCGATAAGCTGGACAAAACCTGTTCCAACTAAATTTCTCACCCCTTCTACATCTGTCATTATTCTAGAAACAAGTGCTCCAGACTTATTGTTGTCAAAATAATTAATTGGTAGAGTAAGTACTTTCTTTTGAACTTTAGTTCTCAGTTCTGCAATAAGATGTTGTGCCTCCACTCCAATAAACCTAGTAAGAAGATAAGAAGTTAAAGAATTAACCAATATTGAGAAAATTACAATTCCCACAATTTGAAGAGTCAATTCCATATCTTTCCCTAGAGCGTCGTTTACAAAAGTTTTCATTATAATTGGTGTAACAAGGCCGGAAGCTTTGCTAATTACTATTAAAAAAAGACCAATAAATAATAATTTTTTTCTAGGCCAGATAATGGTTTTAAATGCTTGTCCAAAAGTTACTTTACTTTTACTCATACTAATTTTTGATTGTTGTTCAAATGTATTATTAAAAGTGTTCCATTAATTTGATGTTTGAAAATTAAATATTAAAAAAAAAAATAATTATCCAATGCGCGCATTGAGTGTTTTTGTATATTTCTTTTAAACTTTATAAAAAATGAATAAAATTCTATTTATTATTCTAGCAATTATTCAAATTTCCATTACCAGTCAAGATTTTAACGGATTTGCTCTGTACAACAGTCAAAATCAAAATACTGCTTATTTAATTGATAAAGATGGAAGTATTGCCAAAACTTGGAATTGTAATGTTGCTTGTAATTATACAGTTCTTTTAAAAGAAAATGGAAATATTGTAAGAGGAGGAAAATATGCTTCCAATCAACTCAACGGAGCTGCTATTGGTGGTGTGGTTCAAGAAATAGATCCTTCTGGAAATGTAGTATGGGAGTTTATTTATTCTAATTCTAACCATTGTTCTCATCATGACATATGCTTGGTTGGCGATAATGTAATGTTAATTGCCTGGGAAGTAAAGACAGTAAGCGAATTAACACAAGCTGGATACAACGGGGCCACAACTTCAAAATGGCCAACTCACTTTGTAGAAATTGCTCAAAACGGAAGTGGTGGACAAATAGTGTGGGAATGGCATATTTGGGATCATCTTATACAAGACCACGATTCAAGCAAAGACAATTTTGGAGTAATTTCTAACCATCCTGAACTTATAGATATTAATATGATTTCCGCTACAGGTGGTGGTCCACCAGGAATGAACAGCGGGGATTGGTTTCATATAAACGGAATAGACTACAATGCAGATTTAGACCAAATTGCATTTTCATCTAGACATGCAAGTGAAGTATATATAATTGACCATAGCACAACCACTAGCGAAGCAGCAACTCACTCTGGAGGAAACTCAGGAAAAGGAGGTGACATTTTATACAGGTGGGGAAACCCTTCCAATTATGGACTTTCAGGAAATCAAATAATTCCAAATGCAGTACACGACATAAGGTGGATTGAAGACGATGGAAGACCATACGGAGGATATCTTCAAATATTTAATAATAAAGGAATTAACAATACCCAATCTACTGTGGATGTTTTTCTAGCCCCGTTAGATTCTACTAATGGAAATAATTATTTTAGAACTTCTGGACAAGCATTTGGACCTGCATCCTACGATTCTAGATATGTTTGTCAGTATTCTGCTCCAGGACAGTCTGCAGCCGATAGAATGTCTAATGGAAATATTTTTGTGAATACTTCAGGCGGACAAGGAGGAGCAGGAATAATGTATGAAGTAGACCAAAACGATAATATTGTTTGGCAATATAATGGTGGAGGACCTGCAAAAGCATTTAGATACGAATGTGAACATCCTGGAATAATTTCCCTTTTAAACAACCCATGTAGTGTTGGAATAAAAAATACAGAAGATTCGAAATTCTCTATTTACCCCAACCCTTCCAAAGGGGTTTTCAATTTTGATGGT
>JADHMB010000070.1 GCA_016780365.1 Flavobacteriales bacterium | reverse complement strand
TTTCCTCTATCTCTATTTCTTGATCTGTCTCTGCTTCTTGATCTATCTCTATTTCTTGATCTATCTCTAGACCTTGATTTGGAACCTTCGTTAGATGCAATCTCAACTAAAAAAGTCTTTCCATCGTATTCTTTATCCTTTAAATTATCTATAATTTCATTTGAAAGTTTTTTATCCACTTCAAAGAATGAAAATTCATTAAAAAGGTCCAAGGCACCAATAGACTTAGAATCTATATTGGTATTAGAACAAATTAATCTTAATAGACCACCTTTATTCAATCCTTTATTTAGACCTAGATTAATAAAGAACCTTTGATGATCATCACTTTTAACTCTTGGACCTTTACTTCCCTTGTCTTTAACAATGTCTCTAGAATTTTCGTAATATTTTAAAAGTTGATTAAACTCAATCCCAATCATTCTTTTGATAAGTTCCTCTTTAGAATATACTTCAAAACTATTAATAATTGAAGGAATTAGGTCGGCAATTTCATCTTCGTTAATTTTAACACTTTTAATTTTCTCCACATACCCAACTAGCTGTTGCTCACAGATTTCTTTTCCAGAGGGTAGTTTTCCTTCATCAAATTTTATTTTAATCTTTTTTTCAATTTGAAAAACTTTATTTTGGTCTTTGTTGGAAACAATTGCAATAGATACCCCTTTTTTTCCTGCTCTAGCAGTTCTTCCACTTCGGTGGGTATAACTCTCTACTTCATCTGGTAAATGATAATTTATCACATGGGATATGTCGTTAACATCTATTCCTCTAGCAGCGACATCTGTAGCAACCAATATTTGTAAAGTTTTATCTCTAAACTTATCCATTGCTTTATCTCTTTGCATTTGAGATAAATCTCCGTGAAGTGGTGCAGCATTGTAACCTTCTTTTAAAAGTTTATCGGCAACATCTTGAGTAGTTCTTCTGGTTCTGCAAAATATTAATCCATAAATATTAGGATTGAAATCTAAAATTCTTTTTACTGCCTTATATCTATCTCTCTCAGGAACATTGTAATATACATGGTGAATATTTTTGGCTCCTACATTTTTATTTCCTACGGTAATTTCCATAGGATCGTTCATATAAGATTTAGATATCTTTTCAACATCTCTAGGCATGGTAGCAGAAAAAAGCCAAGTTGATTTTTCATCTGGAGTATGACTTAGTATACCATCAATATCTTCTTTGAAACCCATGTTTAACATCTCATCAGCTTCATCTAAAACAACGTAAGAAACATGATTTATCTTGATCATTTTCCTTTTCATCATATCCATTAATCTCCCCGGTGTTGCAACCACAATTTGAGCTCCAGATCTTATTTCTCTAGATTGCTTATCCATACTAGCTCCTCCATAAATGGTGGCAATGGATAGACCCTTTACAAAAGTTGAATAATCTTTAAAATCGTTTGATATTTGAACGCATAGTTCTCTAGTTGGTGCAATGACCAATCCTTGAACAATTTTTTTATTGACGTCAATTTTATGAATCATAGGTAGACCAAAAGCTGCAGTTTTTCCAGTTCCTGTTTGGGCAAGTCCTATTAAGTCTCTATTTTCTTGGATAAGTAAAGGAATAGATTCCTGCTGCACTGGTGTAGGAGTAGTAAAGCCAAGGGCTTCAATTCCTTTAAGTATATTAGGGTCGAGTGGTAATTCAGAAAACAGCATTTGATTATTTTTTCGCGAAGGTAAACTAATAAATCAACTAAAAGTAAAAAAAAGTTAAACCTATAAGCCGGATTCTGTCTAGGTTCATCATTTATCTAGGCTAATTATCACTAATTAGCTCGAGCGACCTACCCTCCAAGTTGAGCGAGCAACTCTTCAACAAAGTAACCTTGGTTTATTTGGTCTTTCAGCGCATGAGGTTTACCTCGCTAATGGTGTCACCACCATCACGGTGAGCTCTTACCTCACCTTTTCACCATTGCCATTTCTGGCTGTTTCTTTTCTGTGGCACTAGCTGTGTTTAAAAAACCCTTCCCGTTAGGAAGCATGCTGCTCTAAGCTGTCCGGACTTTCCTCTTGCAAAGCAAGCGATGAACCAGTTTAACTTTTTGGTAAATTTATACATCTACATTGAAGAAAACAAAAATTAAATAAGAAGTTTAATAGATTCTTATTGCTTATCTTAAGAGAATCTCAACTGAAATAGCTTTGTGATCTGATAGTTGATTTTGATGGGTTTTAAAATTATAAGAATCTAAACCTTTATCATGCCATATGTAGTCAATTCTCAAAAATGGTATTTTACCAATATAGGTTCCTCCAATTCCAAAACCAGATTTTGTAAATGAATCTGTAAATAGATTACTAAATTGATTGTAGGCGTAGGAAATAGGGGTGTCATTCAAATCACTACATAAAATTCTTTTGAAAGGACTATTTTCTAAGTAAGGAATCAATTCATTTATCTGCTGAGCTCTTTTTGAAAAACCTATTTTAAGTCTGTTAAAAATATCTTGTTTGGGGATTTTTTGATACGAATATAGAGGACTACCTTTACCACCTATAATTTTATAGTCTGAATTATTAAATCTTATAGACCCAAGGTGGGTATTGAAAACTCTAAGTGTATCACTTTCACAAACAATATCTGACCACATACAGTGATTGGAATGGTCATTTTTAAATGCTAAACTTCCTTTATTGATAATAGGAAATTTACTGAAAGTAGCTAGTCCAAATAAGGAATTTTTATTGCTTTCATCTGTAAAGCTTTCGTGGTAATAGTTTAAACCTAACTCTTTTATAATTATTTCTCGAGTGATAAATTTTTTATTATTATCGTAAAAATATTCTTGAAAGCAAATAATATCAGGTTTTTGTTTTTTAATTAACTCAATGATTTTACTCTTTACTTCTTCATTGTGGGTCCAATTATACAAGTCAAATAACCGAACATTAAAACTCATAACTTTTATCTTTTCATTGTAGGTGGTGTTTTCTGAAATTTTAGGATTTATTTGTAAAAATCTACTGTGGTGATACATCCCAAGAATTAACAAAATCAAAGTTGGAAAGAAAAATATATCTCTTTTAAAGAACCAAATAAGAAATAAAACCAAGTTGATTATAAATATTATTGGATAGGCTAGACCAAGAAAAGCAATGCCTGAATTTTTAGTAGGGTCTGATAAGAAAGCTAAATAGCTAAAGAATAATAATAAATTAAAAACTATTGTCAAGTAGGCAAATATTTTGCCCCTCCAACTCATATTCTTAACACCAAAATTAAATATGCTTACTGGCATCGAATAAATAATCTTTTTCTTCTTTGGTCAGACTCTCGTAGCCAGACAATTTAATTTTATCTAAAATATCGTCTACCTTTTCTTGTCTTGATTTAGAATTTGGGACTGATGATTTTTTTTCTGCTTTTTTCTTTTTGTAAACAATTTTAATTTTCCTTTTTGTGGTTAATCCACTCATTTTAGTTATGAAATTATCAAACCAGTAAGAAATATCTTTCCCTTTTTTAAAATTAGAAACGTATAAGTATCCCCAAAATGCCCCGCCAAGATGTGCAAAATGAGCAATTCCATCTGAATTTGAAAGTCCAACAATATCAAAAGCTACCCAAACCATAGCTAGATACTTCATTTTAATTTTAATTATACCAAACAACATTACTTCAAAATTTGGTGTGTAGGTAGCCAAGCCTACGAAAACAGCCATTACTGCTGCTGAGGCGCCCAACATAGGAATATCTCCCATATCTCTAAAGAGTGGAAATAAGTTATGGGTTATTAAATAAAGTATAGCACCACAAAAACCTCCAATTATATAGGTGCTAAGTGCAGACTTTTTTCCCATAAGATCTTCATACATTCTAGCGGTAAAAAAATAGATGAGCATATTATTGAAAATATGCCAAAATGAACCATGAAGAAACATGTAGGTTAAAATTGTCCATGGTCTTTTTAGAAAAATAAGTGGAGATGAATTAAAGCTGAAATAGTCATCTATATTATTGATTCCCTGAGGATTCCACTTCATTAAAGCAAAAATATTTCCTAAAATTAGAAATAAGGCATACACCAAAACATTGATGTAAATTATTTTGATAGATACACCACCTGTTTTGAACTGATATTTTATTTGATCTAATAAAGCCATTAAAAAAAACTATTTCTATTTTTCCCCCAATATAAGACAATAATAATTCCAACTAACGCTCCGCCTAAATGCGCAAAGTGAGCTACATTGTCACTTGGATTGTTTGATATGCCAAGGTAAAGCTCTAAAGCTGCATATCCAATAACAAAATATTTTGCTTTTATAGGAATTGGAGGAAAAAGTAACATGAGTTCTGTGTTGGGAAATAAATATCCAAAAGCAGCCAAAAGTCCAAAAACAGCTCCAGAAGCACCCAGCATAGGCGAATTATGAAGAATATTTAATTGAGCCAATACAGGATCTTTAAAATTCATCCCTTTTTGAAAAGCTTCATAAGCACTTTCTCTAAAAAGTTCTAAATCTTCTGGGGTTAAACCAATTTCAATATTTTGGATTCTAAAATAAGTAACACTTAAATGTAGTACGGAAGCTCCTAAAGCACAACTTATGTAATAAATTAAAAACTTTTGAGGCCCCCAAATTTTTTCCAGTTGCGTGCCAAAAATAACTAGGGCAAACATATTAAAGAAAATATGGCCTATGGAATATGGACTGTGCATGAAAAAATGAGTTGCTAATTGCCATGGCCTAAATTGTTCGGATGTAATAGGGTATAGCTCTAAGTTTTGAGTAAAAGATGGAATAGACCATTGAGCTACATAAAAAACTATATTAATCAGTAAAAGGTTCTTTACTACAGGACTTATATTTTTAATTAAATTATTGAACATCAATTAAATTTCTTAATAATTTCTTCTTGATTAATTTCTTTAACAATAGAAAGTCCTTTGCTATTTTGTAATGGAGATTTGCAAGAAAAAAGACAATCTGTTAAATGCGCCATTTCTTTACTATTCATTGCGATAAGTCTACTATGTGCATAATTTTTGGATAGATTCCAAGCAATTTTGTCATAAGGTTTTTTAAACTCGTCGTTGCTGTTTTTTATGTTTTCCAAACAATCTTCGATAAACTTTTTACCATCCATATTCTCCGACTTATTTGGAAAACTATTTATAACAATACTGTTTTTACCAAACTGATCTATTTCAACTCCTAATCTCTCCAATTCTTCTTTAATTTCCATACACAATACAAAATCACTAGGGTTTAATTCCACTTCTATTGGAAGAAGTAACTTTTGAGATAATACTTCCCCATTGTCATACATTTGTTTAAGTTCTTCAAATTTTATTTGTTGATGTGCTCTGAAAATATCAATAATCAATAAACCATTTTTCTTAGCTGCAACAATGTAACGCTTGTTAAATTGTAAAAATAGGTTAGAACTTGGTAGTACATCATTTTGTTCTTTAAAATTTTCAGGAATTTCAAATTCTTTTTGAAAATTGTCTTTAAGTAAATCTATATTTCCACTTATTTGAGACTGATTTTCCTTCTTAAAGGGATTGTAATTAGTATCTACTTTGATAGAAGGTATTTTAATAGATTCTCCAGGCTTTAAAGGGGGGAAATCAAAGGAAGTTTCTGGATTGAAATCTATTGAAGGAGCAATATTATTTCTGCTTAAAGAACTTCTTACACTAGATTTTACTAATTCGTAAACTGCTCTTTCGTCTTCAAATTTTATTTCGGTTTTACTGGGATGAATATTTACATCAATTGAATCTAATGGAACTGTGAGATAAATAAAATAAGATGGATAAGAATCATTTCCAATCAAATCTTTAAATACAACCTTAATTGCATGATTAATGGAGTTATTTCTAATAAATCTATTGTTAATGAACAAAAATTGTTCTCCTCTTGTTCTTTTTGAAAACTCTGGTTTTAAAACAAACCCACTTATTTTGGTAATACTAGTTTCTTCATCTACAGGTACCAATCTTTCATTGTATTTTTTACCGAAAATAGAAACTATTCTTTGTCTTGTATTGGTAATTGGCAAATCAAAAACCACATTGTTATTGTGGTGCATGGTGAAGTGAATTTCGGGGTGGGTAAGAGCTACCCTGTGAAATTCATCAATAATATGTTTGGTTTCAACTCCTTTTGACTTTAAAAAATTTCTTCTTGCAGGAACATTGAAAAATAAATTTCTCATAGAGATACTGGTTCCATTTGAAAATGCACATGGTTCGGATGATACTAACTTAGAAGCTTCAATTTTAACTTGGTGTCCAATGTCACTTTCTATTTTTTTTGTCTTGAGCTCTACTTGGGATACAGCTGCAATACTTGACAATGCTTCCCCTCTAAATCCTTTTGAAGAAATGGAAAATAAATCATTCGTATTTTTAATTTTAGATGTAGCATGTTTTTTAAAGCAGATCTCAGCATCTTCTTTGGTCATACCCATGCCATTGTCCATCACTTGAACCAAACTAGCTCCAGCGTCTTTAACAATTAACTGAACTTTTGTGCTCTGGGCATCAATTGCATTCTCTAAGAGTTCCTTAACTGCAGAAGCAGGTCTTTGAATTACTTCTCCAGCGGCAATTTGGTTAGCAACATGTTCTGAAAGTAACTCTATCATTTTATTTTTTGGAGGTATTGGTTAGAATCTCTAAAACATCGTCTATTTGACCATAAATAAATGCAAATCCAGAAATTAAAATGGTGAAAATTATAATGAGCCTAATGGTTTCCCAGTTTTGGTTCCATTTCTTATACTCGTTTTTATTAGCAAATGAGCTTTTTATTCTTTGAGAATAATTATCAGCTTCTTGCATTTGCTTCGTCTTTTCAACCCTCTCTTTTCTCTCGTCGTAATACCTCGCAGGAAAGTCAAAAATTTTGTGCTGCGGTAGTTTGAAAAATCTTGACTTTAAAAATGGCTTTTGGCTCATTTTGTAAATTTATATAAATAATACAATTACTCGAAAATCGTGTAGAATTCTCTTGTTAATTTTTTATAATCTTCAGAATAATTGTGTCTGCCAGCATCTTCTATAACCAAAGACTCTTTAATCAATTGTTTATTTTCACTTCTAGAAAATTCTATTAAAATTCTATGTGGAGCCTTATTAGGTTTTGGATATACAG
This sequence comes from Flavobacteriales bacterium, assembly GCA_016780365.1. Classification (GTDB taxonomy): domain Bacteria; phylum Bacteroidota; class Bacteroidia; order Flavobacteriales_D; family Parvicellaceae; genus MED-G20. The sequence goes on along the minus strand of JADHMB010000070.1, from coordinate 1,402 downwards.
CACATTCTCTTATAGCATTTAAGCCATGTTTTTTTGCAAATTCTATTGCTTCTTTTTTTTGCTCAAATGGAAGAATTATGTTTAAAGATCCATCTTTTGTTAGATTTTGATTACTAAACTTTAAAATATCCTCCAACTTTAAATCATTTTGATGCCTGGCTTTGGATCTTTCTGAATTAGATGGTTGTAGACTTTTTTTGAAATATGGAGGATTGCTAACAATTAAATCATAATTAGAATCGGGATGAAAATCTTTTAAATCTTGGTGAAATAATTTTATTCTATCGCTCCAATTACTGTTTTCAATATTAATTTTAGCATCCATTATAGCACTAGCTGAAAGTTCAATACTATCCAACTCTAAATTTAAATTTCTTTGACACAACATTATTGTAATTATACCAGTTCCAGAACCAATATCTAGTGCTCTAAATTTTTTAGTAACATTTACCCATGAACCTATTAAAATTCCATCTGTGCCAATTTTCATGGCTGCATTGTTTTGATGAATGGAAAATTTTTTGAAATTAAATGGATTGTAAATGCGTTTACTCACTTGTATATAGTTCAATTAAACCATCTGGGATATCCAGTTTCATTTGTTTTTTGGAGTGATCTAAAACCAGAATATTTTTCTCATTATAAGGTAGTAATACCTCTTTGTCATTAATGTAAAGCTGAATAAGATTGTTATTCTTAATTTTAATAACAGTACTAACCTTTCCTAAATTCTCCTCTGTTTGGCTAAATAAATCGTATCCAATAATATTGTTTTTGTCAAATTTTTCTTCTCCTAAATCAACGTCTTTTGGATTGACAAATACAGAATTATTTTTTAATTCTTCAGCTTTGTCTTTATTAACATTTAGAAGAGTTAAAACCAATTTGTTTTTATTTAATGGTTGAATTTCTTGAATCTTATAAGGTGTCATTATTCCAGATACATTTAACCAAATTGTTATTTTTTTTGTAAGAATGGAAGGAGTTTCGTTAATAAAGGAAATTACCAATTTACCACTGTAACCATGAAGTCTTGAAAAATGTCCTATTTCCTTTAAATTATCCTGCATAAAAAAAGCCACGTATTAACATGGCTTAAAATTATAAAATCATTTAAGAAGTTTTATTTATTCTTCTTTTTTTCCTTCTTCATTAGCTGGAGCTTCTTCTGCTTTTGGAGTTTCTTCTTTAGCTGGAGCTTCTTCTACTGGTGTTTCTTCTGCTTTTGGAGCTTCTTCAGTTTTTGGAGCTTCTTCTGCTTTTGGAGCTTCTTCAGCTTTTGGAGTTTCTTCCGCTGGAGCTTCTTGTACTGGAGCTTCTTCTGCTTTTGGAGCTTCTTCAGCTTTTGGAGTTTCTTCCGCTGGAGCTTCTTGTACTGGAGCTTCTTGTACTGGAGCTTCTT
>JADHMB010000012.1 GCA_016780365.1 Flavobacteriales bacterium | reverse complement strand
TCATTATTTAATATTTCAAATGGAATTTCTAAATCTAAAAAATCAATGAATTCTTTTTTATTGGCATAAGCATAAATCTTTTGGGAATTTGATTTATGGTCTATGGATATAATTTTACTAACGGTGTTAATATTTTTTGGAGGATCAAAAGAAAAATATTGTTCTCCTTTAATACTAAATAAAGAATCTACTATACTATTTTGAGAAAAAAAACTATTTACTCCAAAAAATAAACTAGATATAAGAAAAATTTTATTTACAATTGGGAAATTCATATTTAATCAATTTTAAAGGTTGTCCCCCCTTTGGAATCTTTAAGTTGAATGCCAATCTCATCTAATTCAATTCTTATTTTATCTGATAATTCAAAGTCCTTATTAGCTCTTGCATCCGACCTCATTTTAATTAGCAACTCTAATGTCTCTTCTAATTTTTCTTTGTATTGATTTTCAGCTTCATTAACATTTTGAAGACCTAAAATCTCAAAAACAAATACATTCACGGTGTTCATAACAATCTCCAAATCTTTTTTACTAACTGTAGAGCTACCATCTTTCACCTGATTTATAAATTTTACAACGCTAAATAGTTCTGCAATTAAAATAGGAGAATTAAAATCATCATTCATTGCATTGTAACAATTCTCTTTCCATAATGCCACATTAAAATCTGAAGTATTTGAAGAGGGATTCAAAGTTTCTAAAATTCGGATACTTTCCATTAGTTTATTATACCCTTTTTCAGAAGCCAATAATGCCTCATTAGAAAAGTCTAAAACACTTCGATAATGTGCTTGGAGAATGAAAAACCTAACACAACCGGCAGAAAAACTTTTACTTAAATGTTTGCTATCTCCAGTAAAGAAATCATTTGGTAAAATAAAATTTCCTGTAGATTTAGCCATTTTTTGACCGTTTAAAGTGAGCATATTTGTATGCATCCAAATGTTAACTGGGCTGCTATCATTACATATTTCAGCTTGAGCAATTTCACATTCATGATGGGGGAATTTCAAATCCATACCGCCTCCATGAATATCAAATTTTTTACCCAAATATTTCGTGCTCATTGCAGTACATTCCAAGTGCCAACCCGGGAAACCAATTCCCCATGGTGATGGCCATCTCATTATATGTTGTGGCTCTGCACGTTTCCAAAGAGCAAAATCTTGTGGATTTTTCTTATCCGACTGACCATCTAGTAAACGAGTATTGTGTATTAAATCTTCGATTTTTCTTCCACTTAATATGCCATAGTTGTTTTCTTGATTGTACTTTAAAACATCAAAATAAACTGACCCTTTAACTTCATAGGCAAATCCCTTATCTACAATTTGCTTGATAATTTCTATTTGCTCAATAATATGGCCAGTTGCAGTAGGTTCAATACTAGGTGGTAAAAAATTAAAACGGTTTAATGTGTTGTGAAAATCTACAGTATAGCGTTGTACGACTTCCATGGGTTCTATTTTCTCTAAATGTGCTTTTTTTGCTATTCTATCTTCTCCCTGGTCCGCATCATTTTCTAAATGTCCTGCATCCGTAATATTCCTAACATATCTTACCTTATAACCTAAATGCAATAAGTATCGATAAACCATATCAAAGGACATAAATGTTCTTACATTTCCAACATGAACGTTGCTGTAGACAGTGGGACCACAGACATACATTCCAACATGATCTTTTTCAATTGGGATAAATTTCTCTTTTTTAGAAGATAGAGAATTATATATATATAAATCCTTCATTAATGATTTGTAGAAATTAATTTACGATTCTATTTAACTTGGATAACTTAATAACCTTATTATTTACATTTATTTTCTCAATATTAGATTATTTCTTTTTTTTTTGAGAAATGGAAATTAGGTTGTCATGCTAAAATATCATTTTTATTTTTAAGATATTTGAACAAATATAAAGAGGCTCTTTTAAATCAACTGAAAAAAGACATTTTTTTTATTGTCAATTATTTTTACAAAGAAATAAATTACTTTTAATTATAAGTTTTGCCACTTCAAAAAATATCTAAAGGGACTAACTATAAAGTTGGTATTTGGGAATTTAATCAAGATGAATTTAATCTTAATGATTGCAAGATCATTCATCCTAATTACCATAAGGATTTTATAGATTTCAAAAATGAAAGTAGAAAATGGCAAATTTATGGTGTGAAACTTCTTTTTAATGAACTTATTGATAATGAAATATTAATTTCAAAAAATGGAATTCCTTATATAGAAAAGTCCAATAAGGAGATTTCTATTACTCATACTAAAAATACAATTGCAATAATTATTGCAGATTTCCCATGTGGAATAGACATAGAACAAAACAATAGGAATACCTTGAAAATAAAACATAAATTCACAAATAAAGAAGACTTCAATGATGATAATGATTTAAAAGAGTTACTTAAAAAATGGTGTATTAAAGAGGTTCTTTATAAATCTAAAAAAGACAATTCAGTTTTATTTAACAAACATTTATTAGTAAAAAAAAATTCTGATGGATATAAAGGCTTTTGCAATCATCCAAATTTTTCATTCTCTAGTAATATAAAAATAACCAACTTTCGAAATTATTTTTTAGCTTTCAACACAGATTATACCATTATTCATGATTAAGAAGATTATTAGCGATAAAATATCAAAAGGAGAAAAACAATGGTGTGTTTTAATTGATCCTGATAAGATTGTTTTTGAGGAAATAAGCGAATTAATTTCTTTAACAAATAATTCTAGCTGTGACTTTATTTTAGTTGGTGGAAGTTTAATTAATCACCAGATGTTCGATAATTTTTTGAAGGAAATTAAAACTCTTTCCTCCAAACCTGTTTTAATTTTCCCAGGGGACAACCAACAAATTTCTAAATATGCAGATGGTATATTTTTATTATCTCTGATAAGTGGAAGAAACCCAGAGCTTTTGATTGGACAACATGTGAAATCAGCATTTAAGATCAAAGCTAGCAACCTTGAAATTTTACCATGTGGCTATATTCTTGTAGAAGGAGATAATTTAAACTCAGCCATTTACATGAGTGAATCTCTTCCAATACCAAAAAATAAAAGTTCTATTGCTGCTGCAACTGCTTTAGCAGGAGAACAATTGGGACTTCAATATATTTATTTGGACAAAGGATCAGGAGCAGGAGAAAGCATTGGAGAGAAAATGATAGCAGAAGTTAAAAAAACAATAGATATCCCATTAATTGTTGGTGGAGGTATCAATAGTCAACAAGATTTAGAAAATGTTTGGGATGCTGGTGCAGATATAGCAGTTATAGGAACTTCTATTGAAAAAGATTTTAAAAATATTTTTCTTTACAATAAAACACCAACAAAATGATTTTGAGTAAATACTTTAAGTGCATTGCTATTGGGTTAGTAATTTCAACAAACCCTGCATTTGGACAAGAAATCTCAAGAAAAGAATACATTGAAAAATACTCTTCCTTAGCAGTAAAACAAATGCATCAATATAAGATTCCAGCAAGTATTACTTTAGCGCAAGGTATATTAGAAAGTAACAATGGAAATTCAAGGCTGGCTACAAAAGCAAATAATCACTTTGGAATAAAGTGTCATGGGTGGGAAGGGAAAAAGATATTTGCCGATGATGATAAAAAGAATGAATGTTTTAGAAATTATAAAAATGTCTTGGAATCCTTTGTAGACCACTCCCTTTTTCTAAATAAATACAGCAGATATGAATTTCTTTTTGACTATAAAATTACAGATTATAAGTCTTGGGCAAAGGGTCTTAAAAAAGCTGGTTATGCAACCAACAATAAGTATCCAGAACTTCTTATAAAAATTATTGAAGAAAATAAACTGTATCAATTTGACAGCAAAAAAATTGATAAGAATTTGATATCTGGCAAAAGAAATATTTACATGCATCCCAATAAAATAAAATATGTAATCTCTAAAAATCAAGAGACTTATAAGACAATTGCGAAAAGCTTAAATATTAAATTAAAACAAATACTGAAATATAATGATGACAATAACCAGTCTGTATTAAATGTAGGGACTAAAGTATTTATTCAACCAAAAAGAAATAGATCTAAACAAAGAATTCACGTGGTGAATAATGGGGAAGATTTGAGAACTATTTCTCAAACTTATGGTGTTAAAATGAAGTCATTGAAAAAAAGAAATCAACTAATTTTAAAAAACAGCTTAAATAATGGGGATAAATTAAGATTAAGATAAATTTTTCTATTAACATTGTTAAAATTCAACAACATGATTTCACCTGAGCAACTTAAAGTTATTAAAGATCGTCTGGAAGCGTTAAGGGGGTATCTTTGACATTGATGAGAAAAGAGAATTAATCAAAGAGGAAGAATTAGTAACTCAAGATCCTGAATTTTGGAATGACCCTAAAAAAGCAGAAATAGTATTAAAGTCTATAAAAAACAAGAAATTGTGGGTAAAGTCTTACGACAATTTAAAAACCAATCTTGAAGACACCGAAGTTCTATTTGAATTTTTTAAAGAAGGTGAATCTTCTGAAGAAGAAGTTTTGAATCAACATAAAAAATTAGTTGAAAATTTAGAGGATTTAGAGTTAAAGAACATGCTTTCTTTAGAAGAAGATCATTTGGATGCAATTCTTCAAATTACTGCTGGTGCTGGTGGCACAGAAAGTTGTGATTGGAGTGCAATGTTAATGAGAATGTACTTAATGTGGTGTGAGAAGAATGGATACAAAGTCAAAGAAATTCATTCTCAAGATGGGGATGTAGCTGGAATTAAAACGGTAACTCTCGAAATTTCTGGAGATTCTGCATTTGGATATTTAAAAGGTGAAAATGGTGTTCACAGACTAGTGAGAGTAAGCCCATTTAATGCTCAAGGGAAAAGAATGACTTCTTTTTCATCCGTTTATGTATATCCGAGTGTTGACAACACCATAGAAATAGATATTAGTCCAGCTGATATTAGCTGGGATACTTTCAGAAGCGGTGGCGCAGGTGGGCAAAATGTTAATAAAGTTGAAACTGGAGTACGGCTAAAACATGCTCCAACCGGAATTGTTATAGAAAATACTGAAACTAGATCTCAACTTGGCAATCGAGAAAAAGCCATGCAATTATTAAAGTCTCAACTTTATGAGCTTGAATTACGAGCTAGAAGAGAAAAACAAGATGAAATTGAAGCTGGGAAAAAGAAAATTGAGTGGGGATCTCAAATTAGAAGCTATGTATTAGACGATAAAAGAGTCAAAGATCATAGAACAAATTTTCAAAGCAATGATCCGTTTAAAGTACTCGACGGTGAATTACAGCCATTTTTAAATAATTACTTAATGAGTTATGGAAAATCAAAATAAATGAAATATTATCACAACAATAGATGTCGTAAAAGTAGAGAAGGATTGGCTTTTCTAGAATCTAAAAACATACAACCTGAAATAATTAATTATTTAGAAAATAGAATTTCAAAAGACGAGTTGATAGATCTATTAAAAAAATTAAATATTTCTGCATCTGAGCTTATTAGAAAAAGTGAAGCAGTTTATAAAGAAAATATAAAGGGGAAATCCATCTCTGAAAATGAGATAATTAATTGGATGGTAAAAGAACCTAAATTGATTGAAAGGCCTATTCTAGTAAATAAAAATTTAGCTGAAATAGGAAGGCCTAAAGAAAATTTCTTGAAAATTATTAATTAAACATCTTTTATGATGCCTCTTTTGGACAATTGAGCTTTAGTAATATCTATTACTCCCCATTGAACCCAAAGACCAATAAAACCGCCTAAAAATAACAGCACCCAGAAAGCCATACCAAAGAAAAATAAAAATATTGCTGTACCTATAACCATAAATTTTAAATTTGAATTAAGTTTCTTTGAACTAAATTAGTAATAAAATATTAAAATGAGCTTTAGAATCGAAAAAGATACCATTGGAGAAATTCAAGTTGAGTCAACAAAATATTGGGGAGCTCAAACTGAAAGATCAAGAAATAATTTTAAAATTGGCCCACCAGCATCTATGCCATTAGAAATAGTGCATGCATTTGCCGTTTTGAAGAAAGCAGCAGCCATCACTAATTTTCAGCTTGGTGTCTTAGAAGAAGGTAAAAAAGATTTAATAGCAAAGGTTTGTGACGAAATCCTAGATAACCAATTAAACGATGAGTTTCCTCTTGTGGTTTGGCAAACTGGTTCTGGAACACAAAGCAATATGAATGTAAATGAAGTTATTGCTAATAGAGCCCATGTTTTAAATGGCGGTTCTCTAGAAGAAGGCAATTCTACTTTAAAAGCGAATGACGATGTTAATAAATCTCAATCTTCAAATGACACTTTCCCAACTGCAATGCATATTGCTGCATATAAAGTAATAATTGAAAAAACGATACCTGGAGTTACTGCTCTTAGGGAAACTTTGGAGGAAAAAGCATTAAAATTTAAAGAGGTTGTTAAAATTGGAAGGACCCATTTAATGGATGCAACTCCCTTGACTTTGGGACAGGAATTTTCTGGATATGTATCTCAGATAGATCATGGTTTAAAAGCTCTTAATAATACAATGGAACATTTAAGTGAACTTGCATTAGGAGGAACTGCTGTAGGTACTGGACTAAATACTCCCAAAGGTTATCCAGAAATGGTGGCAAAAAATATTGCAGAACTAACCAATTTGCCATTCATAACTGCTGAAAATAAGTTTGAAGCTCTTGCTGCCCACGATGCAATTGTAGAAACACATGGAGCATTAAAACAATTGGCAGTATCCATCAATAAAATTGCTAATGACATTAGAATGTTGGCTTCTGGACCAAGATCTGGTATTGGTGAATTAGTTATCCCTGCAAATGAACCTGGTTCATCAATTATGCCTGGAAAAGTGAATCCTACACAATGTGAAGCTCTTACTATGGTATGTGCTCAGATAATGGGAAATGATGTAGCGATAAGTTTTGGTGGTGCACAAGGACATTACGAATTAAATGTATTCAAGCCTATGATGGCGAAAAATTTAATTGAAAGTGCAACAATTTTAGCAGATGCCACTTTGTCATTTAATGAGCATTGTGCTAAAGGAATTGAGCCAAATCATGCAAATATTGAAAAACTATTAAACAATTCGTTAATGCTAGTAACTGCTTTAAATACTAAAATAGGCTATTATAAAGCTGCTGAAATAGCAAATACAGCACATAAAAATGGCACAACTTTGAAAGAAGAAGCCATCAACTTAGGATATGTATCAGCAGAGGAATACGACCTATGGGTAGATCCTAAAAAAATGATATAATGAATAATAATAGATACATTTTAAGTATAATTCTAAATGTTACTTTGGCAGCTCTGCTTTTTGTGGTAACCATTATGTATGCAATTAGAACACACCCAATTATAAAAATCTTGGCACTGTTTTTGAATATATTGGCAATATATAATACTTACAAAACAATAATTAATAAACCAAAATCATGAGTGAAATAGAAATAGAACCTAAAAACATTTTAAAAACAACTTTATTTGGCGGGATAGGAATAATCCTAGTCTCCTTATTTTTCATGTCATGGACAGATGTAAATCCTGGGGAAGAAGGTTTTATATACAGACCATATACAGGCGGTATTGATCAAACTAATGTTTACACAGAAGGAACGGTTTTTATTGCACCATGGAATGAAATGATTACCTATAATATACTTCAGCAAAGTAGAAATTATAGTTCTAAGGTGATGGAAAAAAATGGGATGGAAATTGGAATTGATGTAACTATAAATTATAATCCTATGCAAAATAACACAGCAAAATTGCACTTAAAACATGGTAAGGCATTTGAGAGCTCTTTTATTGACGCTAAAGTAAGAGGAGTTATTAAAGATGTAATTGGCAGATATACCTATGAGGAAATATACTCTACAAAAAGAGAAGCTCTAGAAACAGAAATGGATACTATTTTCCAATCTGAATTTCCTGCAAATTTTATTTCTTATAATTTCTGTGAAATTGCAGATGTTAATTTACCTGAAAATGTAAAAGTTGCCATTACGGAAAAGGAAACTCAAAAGCAAAGAAATCAAAAAGCTAAAGAGTTAGAAGAAGAACAACAATATCTAGCAAATGCCGAAATCATGAAAGCTGAAGGAGAAAAAACAGCAGCAATATTAAGGGCTCAAGGTAGAGCTGAAGAAATAAGATTGGTACAACAGCAGTTGACTAGTTCTCCAAACTATATAGAGCTAGTTAAATGGAAAGGTTATGCAGACGGAAAAGGTTCTCCTTATGGCCAGGACAATGTTTTTGGAGCAGGAACATCTGTAATTAAAGGATTAAAATAATTACACTGTAAATAAATCGTTTGAATTGTTTATAGTTTTCTAGGCACCTTCGGGTGCCTTTTTTTTGTTAATTAAAAAATTTACTGTTTCCCCTAAAACTTTATCATTCCACAACATTTTATAATGGCCTATTTTAGAATATTTAATTAGCCGTGTATTTTCTGAGTTCATTTTCAGAATCTCTTCGGAATTTTTAAATGGAATAATTTTATCATATTCGTCATGAATCAAAAGCAATTTTGAAAAATCTATTAGTTTTAATTTTTCGTCTATATTAATATTTTTGATTTCTTCATTTGCTAATAAATTTGCTTTCTGAAGAAAATATGTAAAGGAATGATTGGATAAACCTATTAAATTCTTAAAGTCTTTAAAAATTTCTAAAATGGAATTTGGGGAAGTTAAAAAAACAAGTTTATCTAATTTATAGTTCAATTTTGACAAAGTATAAGTACAAACTGCTGAGCCAAATGAGTGAGCAATCACGCTGAAAGGTTTATCAGGTTTTATACATTCTATAACCTTGGAAAAGGCTTCTCTACACTCTATTAAGTTGGTGTAATTAGATTGGTATTTTGCATGACCAGGCAAGTCAAAACTGATGACTCTGTAGTTATTCTTAGACAATTGAAAAGCAAATTTAGAAAGGCTACCAGCATTCGATTCCCAACCATGTAATAAAAAAACTAGGTTCTTATTTTCCGATCCTATTTCGTAACATAGTAGATCTTCTTTTGGTGAACCAACTTTAAAGTGATGGACTTCTTTATAAAACCCCTCCTCTCTTTTTTTTATGGTTTTAATTCTTACTTTTTGGAATAGTTTGAATGCATTTAAGCCAGCAAATTTTGGAATAAATAAAGAAATAGATTTAAAGTAAAACCTAAGAATATAAATTTGCCAACTCATTGTAAAACTTATAAAATGAGATTAATTAGAAACTTTAAACCTTTCAAATTGTAACAGAGAACAGAGATTATCTTACTTCTTAGTTACTTCAACTGTTTCTTCATTTTTAGCAACTGGTTCAGACATTGCTTCTTTGTCTAGAGTAAACTTAATAGCGTCAGTTGCAGACTTGGTTCTCAAATAATACATTCCTGTTTTAAGTCCTGCTTTCCAACCATAAAAATGCATTGAAGTTAGTTTAGCAAAATTGGCGTTCTCCATGAAAATATTAAGTGATTGTGATTGATCGATAAATGCACCCCTGTCTGCTGCCATATCCAATAAAACCTTTTGAGATATTTCCCAGGCAGTTTTATATAGGTTTTTAATATTATCAGGAATTTCATCAATATTTTGTATGGAGCCGTTGGATGCCATTAGTTTGTTTTTAAGACGATCGTCCCAAATTCCTAACTTAACTAAGTCTCTTAGTAAATGCTTATTGACAATAATAAATTCTCCAGACAATACTCTTCTTGTATAAATATTTGAAGTGTAAGGTTCAAAACATTCGTTGTTACCAAGTATTTGAGCAGTAGATGCTGTTGGCATAGGAGCTAATAATAGAGAATTTCTTACTCCATTTTTTTGAATTTCTTCACGTAACAAATCCCATTCCCATCTGTCAGAAGGTTTAACATTCCACATATCAAATTGTAATATTCCTTGAGAGACAGGTGAACCTTTATAAGATTCATACGGTCCTTTTTCTATAGCTAGGTCTTTAGATGCTGTAAGTGCAGCATAATAGATTGTTTCGAAAATATCTTTATTTAGTTGTCTAGCTTCTTCAGATTCAAAAGCTTGTCTCATTAAAATAAATGCGTCTGCTAAACCCTGAACGCCAATCCCAATAGGACGGTGTCTCATGTTAGAATTTCTTGCCTCAGGGACTGGATAATAGTTGGCATCAATTACTTTATCTAAGTTTCTAGTTACTCTGTAAGTAACTTTAAATAATTTTTCAAAATCAAACTTACCGTCAATAACGAATTTTGGCAATGCTATAGAGGCTAAATTACATACAGCAACTTCATCTGGAGATGTATATTCGATAATCTCCGTGCATAAATTAGAAGATTTTATAGTTCCTAAATTCTTTTGATTGGATTTTTCGTTGGCAGCATCCTTATAAAGCATATATGGTGTTCCAGTCTCTATTTGGCTTTCTAAAATTTTGAACCACAATTCCTGTGCTTTAATTGTTTTTCTACCTTTCCCCTCAGACTCATATTTTTTGTAGAGTTTCTCAAATTTCTTTCCATGTGTATCTGACAAACCTGGACATTCGTGTGGACACATTAAAGTCCAGTCACCATTTTCCTCAACTCTTTGCATAAATAAATCTGGTGTCCATAAAGCGTAAAACAAATCTCTTGCTCTTTGCTCTTCTTTACCATGATTTTTCCTGAGATCTAAGAAGTCAAAAACATCTGCATGCCAAGGTTCAATATATATTGCAAAAGATCCTTTTCTTTTTCCACCACCCTGATCTACATACCTAGCAGTATCGTTAAATACTCTTAGCATAGGAACTATTCCATTGGAAGTACCATTGGTTCCTTTTATGTAAGAACCAGTAGCTCTAATATCGTGGATAGAAAGTCCTATACCACCGGCAGATTGAGAAATTTGAGCACATTGCTTTAACGTATCGTAAATACCTGGAATACTATCCTCTTTTGTTGCAAGTAAAAAACACGAAGACATTTGAGGTTTGGGTGTGCCAGAATTAAATAAAGTAGGTGTTGCATGGGTAAACCATCCTTCACTCATATAATTGTAAGTTTCAATTGCTGCATCTAAATCGTCTTTATGTATACCTACTGCAACTCTCATTATCATTTGCTGTGGTCGCTCAGCAACTTGACCTTTTAACTTCAATAAATAAGATCTTTCTAAAGTTTTAAACCCAAAGAAATCGTATCTGAAATCCCTATCATAAATAATAGTAGAGTCTAAAACATCTGAATTTTTTTTAACGATTTTATAAACCTCGTCAGAAATAAGTGGTGCTTTTTCATTAGTTTTTGGGTCTATGTATTCATAAAGATCTGTAACGGTATCTGAAAATGACTTCTTTGTATTCTTATGTAAATTTGAAACAGCAATACGAGAAGCTAAAAGTGCGTAATCAGGATGAGTTATTGTATTGGTTGCTGCAACCTCGGCTGCTAAATTATCCAATTCACTAGTAGTAACTCCGTCAAAAAGACCTTCAATCACCTTCATAGCAACTTTTTCAGGTGCTACTAAAGGATTTAATCCATAACAAAGCTTTTTAATTCTAGCTGTTATTTTATCAAACTTTACTGCTTCTTTTCTTCCGTCTCTTTTAACTACGTACATACTATCTAATTATAATGGTTTTTAAAAATCTGAGTCTAAACTAAAGGTGGTATTATTTTCGTTATTCAACACGCCTGCTTTTTGATATTCACCCACTCTTTTTTCAAAAAAGTTAGTTTTTCCTTGCAGATTAATCATATCCATAAAATCAAAAGGATTTGAAGTATTGTAAATTTTATCATTACCCAACTCCGTAAGTAACCTATCGGCAACGAACTCAATATATTGAGACATTAAGTCTGAATTCATTCCAATTAATCTTACGGGTAATGATTCTGTTACGAATTCTTTTTCAATTTCAACAGCGTCAGCTATTATTTTCTGGACCTGTTCCTTAGGTAATTTATTGACTAAATGGTTGTTATAAAGCATACAAGCAAAATCACAATGTAAGCCCTCGTCTCTTGAAATCAACTCATTAGAAAAAGTTAAACCCGGCATTAAGCCTCTTTTCTTCAACCAAAAAATAGAACAAAAAGATCCTGAAAAGAAAATACCTTCTACAGCTGCAAAAGAAATTAAACGTTCCGCGTAAGAACCATTGTCAATCCATCTCATAGCCCAATCAGCCTTTTTCTTTACTGGCTCAAAAGTTTCAATTGCATTGAACAAATAATTTTTTTCTTTAGTATCTTTTATGTAAGTATCAATAAGCAAGGAATAAGTTTCAGAGTGAATATTCTCCATCATTACCTGAAACCCATAAAAAAACTTGGCTTCTGTGTACTGGACTTCACTTAGGAAATTTTCTGCTAGGTTTTCATTGACAATCCCGTCTGAGGCAGCAAAAAACGCAAGTACATGTTTAATGAAAAAACGCTCGTCATCGTTAAGTTTAGATTCCCAATCCACTAAATCAGGAGATAAATCCAATTCCTCTGCAGTCCAAATACTAGCTTCTTGTTTTTTATACATTTCCCAAATATCATTGTGTTGAATTGGGAAAAGCACAAATCTGTTTGGATTTTCTTTTAGAATTGGTTCTTCAACAGTTATTTTAGTATCCAAATCTTTTTCAAGATCGATTTTAACTGAACTTGTATCTTTTGTAGTAGTATTTTTATCCATATTAATTGTTAAATTTTAATCAAAAACGTAAATATTAAAGCCAAAAAACTTCTAAAAAAACAATGAGTTTTTGAAGAATGTCATTAAAAAAATACGTTTTGGGTGCCTAGCTAAAAAACAAATTTTAGTGGAATACAAAAATTAGAAATAATCCTAGGTCTGACAAAAAAAAACACCTAACATTTTTAATAGTTTTCAACAAATCAAAATTAAAACTTGTTAACTTGTTGAAAGTCAAAACGATTGACAAATATTGACACTAAAAGAACGTATTTAAAGCAATTTAAAGTTAATTTTTGATGTCTAATATTCAGCCTTTGTGTAGAAATCTTTATTAAAAATCGCGTGTTAATAACAACAATGTTTTAAACATAATAGAACAATAGAATTATAAGCTGCACAGTAAGGATTTTTCGGAATATTATTTTAATTTTTTTTATTAAAAAACTCATTGTAGACAGAATCTAAATGGTGGAAAAAATCTAAACCCCAGGATCTTACAATTGCATCTTTTAAAAATTTAAACACTGGTACATTTAGTTCAGTTCCACATTCACATGCGGGCTTACAAACATGCCAACTATCAACATTTACAGCTGTGAAAGAATCGTATTTTTTAACCCTAACAGGATATAAATGACAGCTAATAGGTTTATTGACATTTATTTTGTTTTTTCTGTAGGCTGACTCTATAGAACATTTGGCAATATTATTTTTATCAAAAACAACAAAAACACATTCTTTACCATCTACTAATTTAGTCACCTTGTCTCCATCGGAATCTACATAATGAAAATCATTGTTTTTAATCGCATTTAGACCTTTTGTAGACATTTCAGATTTAATAATTGAAAGATTTGTGGCAATTTCTTTTATCTCCTTAGACTTTAAAGGTGCACCAGAATCTCCCTCCACACAACACCCACCTTTGCACTTTTGCAAATCACAGACAAACTTTTTTTCAAAAAGCTCATCAGAAATGATTTTATCTTCGATTTCTACCATATTAACTATAAAACTTTATAATTTTTAAAATTTAAATATAACCCTTTCAGCGGAAGTTCTATTTTTGTGTTAACTCTTACCAATTAAGAACGAAGATGACAGAAGAACATTTCAAAAAAATAATTAGCCACTCCAAAGAATTTGGATTCATATTTCCCAGTAGTGAGATTTACGACGGACTGAGTGCAACTTATGATTACGGACAAAATGGTGTAGAGCTTAAAAACAATATTAAAAAGTACTGGTGGCGTTCAATGGTTCAAATGCATGAAAATATTGTTGGAATTGATGCTGCCATTTTTATGCATCCCAATACTTGGAAAGCTTCTGGACATATTGATGCATTTAATGATCCGCTAATTGACAACAAGGATTCTAAAAAAAGATATAGAGCCGATATTCTCATTGAAGATCATATTCTTAAAATTGAAGGGAAAATAGAAAAAGAAATAAAAAAAGCTAAAAAAAGGTTTGGAGAAGATTTTAATGAAAAAACCTTTAGAGAAACCAATCCAAATGTCTTGAGGAGAGAAAGAGATAAAAGCGACATTAAAATTAAAATGGATAAAGCTTTTAATAGTGAGGATCTGTCTGCTATATATGATCTTATAATAGAATTGGGGATAATATGCCCGGTAAGCGGGTCTAAAAATTGGACCAGTGTTAGACAATTTAACCTAATGTTTCAAACCGACTTAGGATCTGTTTCTGGTGAATCAACAAGTATTTTTCTTAGACCTGAAACTGCTCAGGGAATATTTGTCAACTATCTAAATGTTCAGAAAACTGGTAGAAAGAAAATACCTTTTGGTATCGCCCAAATTGGTAAAGCTTTTAGAAACGAAATCATTGCAAGACAATTTATTTTTAGAATGAGAGAGTTTGAACAAATGGAAATGCAATTCTTCATCACTCCCGGAACTCAACAAAAGTGGTACGAACATTGGAAAGAAACTAGAATGAAGTGGCATAAATCTTTAGGTATTCCAGAAGATTATTTAAGGTTTCATGACCATGTAAAACTTGCCCATTACGCAGATGCAGCATGCGATATTGAATTTAAATTTCCTTTTGGATTTAAAGAACTAGAGGGGATTCATTCAAGAACAGATTTTGATTTAAAACAACACGAAGAATTGTCTAAGAAAAAAATTAGATATTTTGATCCTGAAAAAAACGAAAGTTACATTCCATATGTTGTTGAAACATCAATTGGTCTGGACAGAATGTTCTTAGCTCTAATGTCTTACAGCTTGAAAGAAGAAACACTTGAAGACGGAACTTCTCGAACAATACTTGCCCTACCCTTTAGCTTAGCACCTAATAAAGCAGCTGTTCTTCCTCTTGTTAAAAAAGATGGTCTTTCTGAAAAAGCCAAAGAAATATTTAACGATTTAAAATCTATTTGTAACTGTGCTTACGACGAAAAAGATTCTATTGGAAAAAGGTATAGAAGAAACGATGCTCTAGGAACCCCTTTTTGCATTACCGTTGACTACGAATCCATAGAAGATAATTCTGTAACGGTTAGAGAAAGAGACTCTATGAATCAAGAAAGAATAAAAATAAGTGAATTATCTAATTTTATAGATTCTAAAGTGAATATGAATCTACTATTTTGAAATTAAAACCTTTTCTAACTTCTTTTACAGAAGCTGGTTGTGATGAAGCTGGTAGAGGATGCCTAGCAGGACCTGTGGTAGCTGCTGCAGTTATTCTTCCTAGAGGCTATAAAAACATAAAGCTTGATGATTCAAAAAAAATTTCTGAAAAAAATAGAAATGAATTAAGAATTGATATTGTGAAAAATGCTATCGCAATTGGAATTGGCATTGTGGAGGAAAGAAAAATTGAAAAAATAAATATTCTTCAAGCTTCTCTTCTTGCAATGCACCTTGCAATAAAAAATCTAGCTGATAAACCCAGTCATTTAGCAATTGATGGAAATAAGTTCAACCCATATCCAAAAATAGACCATACCTGCATTATTAAAGGAGATGGAAAGTATATGAATATTGCTGCTGCATCTATAATTGCAAAAACAAAAAGAGATGAAATAATGAAAAAACTTTCGATTAGTTTTCCAGAATATTTATGGGATCAAAATAAAGGTTATCCTACTAAAAAACATAAAAATGCAATTTCTGAGTTTGGAATAACAAAACACCACAGAAAAAGTTTCAAATTAACTTAAATCAAGACGCTAAAACAACCACCTTATTTTTCATAACTTCAACAACTCCTCCGTCAATATTAAATATTTCTTCTTTGTCATTGAGAACAATTCTTACTTCGCCTTTTGAAAGAGAAGAAACTAAAGGAGCGTGATTATTTAAAATACCAATAGAACCCGAAGTACCTGGAACGTTAACTAAGTCAGCTTTCCCATCATAAAGAGATTTATCTGGTGTAATTATTTGAACATCCATAATGAATTTTTAACTTACTTCTGCCAACATTTTTTCTCCAGCTTCAATAACCTCTTCAATAGTTCCCTTCAGATTAAATGCAGCTTCTGGATATTTATCAACTTCTCCATCCATAATCATTGTGAAACCTTTAATAGTGTCTTCAATATTCACAAAAACACCTTTCATTCCAGTAAATTGCTCTGCAACGTGAAAAGGCTGTGATAAAAATCTTTGAACTCTTCTAGCTCTATGAACAGCTTGCTTATCTTCTTCAGACAATTCGTCCATTCCTAAAATTGCTATAATATCTTGCAATTCATTGTATCGCTGTAACAACATTTTAACTCTCTGAGCACAATCATAATGAGCATCTCCTAATATTTGACGGGTTAAAATTCTTGATGTAGAATCTAGAGGATCAACTGCAGGATAAATTCCTAAAGCTGCTAATTTTCTAGACAAAACCGTAGTAGCATCTAAATGGGCGAATGTAGTAGCAGGAGCTGGATCTGTTAAATCATCTGCAGGAACATAAACAGCCTGAACAGATGTAATAGAACCTTTTTTAGTAGATGTAATTCTCTCTTGCATAGCTCCCATTTCAGTTGCTAAAGTTGGCTGGTACCCTACTGCTGATGGCATTCTTCCTAAAAGTGCAGAAACTTCAGAACCTGCTTGGGTAAATCTAAATATATTGTCTATAAAGAATAATATATCTTTTCCTTTACCTTCTCCATCCCCGTCTCTAAAGTCCTCAGCAAGTGTTAAACCAGAAAGAGCAACTCTAGCTCTTGCACCAGGGGGTTCATTCATTTGACCAAATACAAATGCAGCTTGAGATTTTTTCAGAGCTTCTTTGTCAATTTTGTCTAGAGGCCAATTCCCTTTTTCCATCTCATGCATAAATTCGTCGCCATATTTTACAATTCCAGATTCTAGCATTTCTCTAAGTAAATCATTTCCTTCTCTAGATCTTTCTCCTACACCAGCAAAAACTGAAAGACCATCATGGCCTTTGGCTATATTGTTAATTAGTTCTTGAATTAAAACTGTTTTTCCTACACCAGCACCACCAAATAATCCAATTTTACCTCCCTTGGCATAAGGCTCTACCAAATCAATAACCTTAATTCCTGTAGATAAAACTTCTGTGGCAGTGGATAAATCTTCAAATTTAGGAGCTTCTCTATGTATTGGCAATCTTCTTTCTGTATCGCATGGACCAATACCATCAATTGCATCTCCAACAACATTAAATAGTCTACCTTTTACCTTGTCTCCTGTTGGCATTGTAATAGGACTTCCTACTGGAATTGCCTCCATACCCCTTGTTAGACCATCTGTTGAATCCATTGCAACAGTTCTAACACTATCTTCACCAATATGCTTTTGACATTCCAAAACAACTTTGGTTCCATCTTCTTTGATGATTTCTATAGCTTCTAATAAATTTGGTAGTTTATCAGCATTTTCAAAACTGACATCTATTACAGGACCAATGATTTGTGAAATTTTCCCCTTAAATTGAGACATTATTTTATTTTTAAAAATTACGCAGCAAATCTAACATAATTTATATTACTTAGAGTCCAATGTTGATAAATTATAACATATTATTTCAAGTTCAAATTAACAGAACACTTAGATTAATTATTAAAATGTAAATTCGCTCAAAAATTGAGGATGCAAGTTCACTACGGCTTTGAATCATATAAGAACATTAAGAATCCAATTGTTACCGTTGGCACTTTTGACGGCGTTCACTTTGGACACCAAAAAATAATTCAAAGACTTCAAAAAATTGCAAAAAAAAATAATGGAGAATCTGTTCTTTTGACTTTTGACCCACACCCAAGAAAAATTCTTCTCAATGACCAAGGGCTGAAATTAATTCACACTATTAATGAAAAAATAAATATTTTAGAGAATCTTGGATTAGATCATTTAGTTATTTATCCTTTTACCTTAGAGTTTTCAAAATTTAGTGCCAAAAGATATATAGACGAGCTATTAATTCAAAAACTTGGCACACATACATTGGTAATAGGGTACGATCATCATTTTGGCAATGACAGAGAAGGAAATATTGATTTACTTAAAAAGTATGAAAAATCAAATCCTTTTTATCTTGAAGAGATTAAAGCACATGAAATTGAAGAAATAAAAATTAGCTCTACAAAAGTTAGAAGTGCAATTGAAAAAGGGAATATACATTTGGTAAATGATTATTGTGGACATTTTTACGAATTTTCTGGTGAAGTTGTTCGTGGTAATGGGATTGGCAAAACAATTGGTACTCCTACTGCAAATATTAAGCTAAATAGTAACGAGAAAATAATTCCTTTGGATGGTGTTTATGCTGTTGTATGTCAAATTAAAGACGCTAATTATAAAGGAATAATGAATATTGGCTTCAAACCTACTGTTGATGAAGGTCAAAAAAGAACAGTAGAAATTCACCTTTTTGATTATGAAAAAGACATATACGGTCAAGATTTAAGAACTAAAGTAATTGAAAGAATAAGAGACGAAGTAAAATTCAATTCCTTAAAAGAACTGAAAAGTCAAATTTTAAAGGACAATGAAAAAGCTAAAATAATTCTTGAAAGCTTTTGACTTAATTACATCCCACTAGTTCGCCACCACTAAGATTTGAAATAGCTATAATTTGTTCTGCAGAGTCACAACAGAACTTAAATTCACTTGTTATTTGACCTCTGCATAATTCTAAAACAGTTCCGTTAGACATAAAAGACTTTAAAGACCTGCTAAATTTACTACCAAACAATCCTATTCCATTTTCAACATTGGTAAAAATAGGTCTCTCTGTAACAATACTTGTAACTGGTTCATTTATTTGCATATAAGTATTTAAATCCTCATTACCAGCAGTGAGAACGAATTCTATAGCTTTACTATTAAAAGTTCTTTTTACCACTTGATCTTCAAGATCATAAGAAGATAGCCTGCCTTGAAGCATTTCAAAGAAACTACTTCCAGAAACAACTTTAAACATATTTTCTCCTCCATCTGTATTTACACTAGTTTGATCCCCTAAGTCCCAATCAATAAATTTTTCAATGGTATCGCCATTTAAAAAATGTTCTACATATGCAAAACGAAGAACCAGTTCGTATCTTTTTCCATTTAGAGTTGTTTTCCAGTCTAGTCTTGGATCGAAATACTCATCAGTTGTAGCTAAATCATTGTCTGCACAACGAAACCCATTTAGTTGTAAAGTGATTTTAGATAAAAAATCAAACATTAAACCAGTTCCATTGACTAAATCTGTCTGAGCACTAAAATTCAAATTTTTGTCAGGAACATTGACATTTAACTTGTATGTGTGCTCATCTACAAAAGAGTTAGAGGGAGTTTCCAAGAAATAGATTTTCTGCGAGTCTTCGTAAAAAATTCCTGGTTGTAAATTTCCAACCATTATTTCTTTTAAAGTATCAGAACCTATAAAAACATTATTTTGACTGTACTCTTCTAAAACTGCAACAATATATTCAAACTGAGTACAATCGTTAATTGGTGCAAAATTTGCATTGTTTTCATTTGCTAAATAGGATTTATTAATTTTTACAAATTGTGTGTCTAACGACTGGTCCAAGAGACCATACACTACAGGAATAGTCTTGTAGGGTGCATTTAGCTCAAAATCTGTCTCACAGGAGGAAAGAAGTCCAATAATTAAAGTGAGAGTCCAAAATAAATTCTTCATTTTATTAATTTTTTAGAAACTTATTGGTTATTGTTTTTTCTTGAGATTTTAAAACAAGAAGATACCATCCAGCATCTAAATTTGAAGAAGACATTTCAATTTCGTTAGCACCACTAACAAGATGGTTAAGTTTCTTAGAACTAACTAACCTTCCCATAGCATCATAAAGTTCTAATGCTGGATTTGTCAACTCTGAAATTGAATAAAATGAAATGTTTATATTATCCTTTACCGGGTTGGGATGTACCGTCAATCCTTGGTTAAATTCAGTTTCATCAATGGAAACTGACCCAGATAAGTTTATATTATCTATAAAAAAGTCATTGCCACCACCATTGACAAATTTAAATTTAAACCTAAAGTTACTGACCAAATAATTAGTGAATGAGTTTGGTCCAATGGTAATGGATTTCCAGTCTGATCCAGTGGGAATAATACCAGCATTGGTATTAGGCATAGTAGAGATTATTGAAGAAGAAATATTTTTTCTCATAAACCAAGTTTCCCCACAATCCTTACTTGCGTAAACCTGTAGATAATCCGTGTTTCCACTGTTTCGTTTTGCAAAAGCATACTTAAATGATATACTAGCTGCAGCACTATTGGATAAGTCAATAGTATTGCTGATTAACTCATCTATAGAGCCATTAGTCCCTTGGGAATTATCTAGTTTAACACTTTGCGAACCAGTATGAAAAGCAGTGGAAACCACTTCAAATCCCGGGCCATTTGGATTGGAAACTGTCCAGTCGTTATTTGGTATAGAAGATATAGTTTCAAACCCTTCGTAAATTGGTGGCGGATAGCCTGGATTTCCAATTACTGAAATAAAATCAGTGAAAGTCTGGGTCATTGTATTTCCAATTGCATCTGTCACTTCAAGAGTAACATCAAACGATCCTGAACCGGAGTAGGAAATAATAGGGTTTTGTTGTGTTGAAGAACTCGGTGTGCCATTAGGAAAAGTCCAATTCCATGAAGTTATATTATTATAAGATTCATCAAAGAATTGTATATTATCTCCACCACAAACCAAATCTCTTTCTACTCTAATATCAACCGCACATAAAGTTGGAGTTGTATTTAACCCAGTTGCTGTTTGATTAGATGTTGATACAACATTACTCCTTCCCCCAACACTACTCATTAAAGTTGCTCTCATCCTATTTTTTTGACCATTGGTAAACATCTTATTGCAATAAGAATATTCCATGTAATTCTCAACATTATCAACCACATCAGAAGTCCAGTAACCATCAATAATATCGTTTGAACAAGTATTAGAATTTAAATTACAAGAAGTTACTCCAATACATCTTGGAGTATCGTCCACATAATCGTCAGAAGAACAACTTGAAGCAGTCCCAGGATTGTTATTTGGTCCCCACAAATGCTCTAAATTTAACCAATGTCCAACTTCATGTGTTAATGTCCTACTAGAATACGCATCGGAAGTACCAATGGAACCAACATAATCATGAAGAACCCATATTCCATTACCCATGGTGGAAGATGTCCATCCATTATTAGGAGTAGTTGTATATCCTGCAGCTCCATCAGCATCATTAACCACCATAATATTTAAATATTTATTTCCAGGCCATGTCCCATTGTACACATCATTTCCAGAAATTATTGCAGAAATTTGGTTTTGGCCATTTGCCCCACTATTAGTTAAAGGACTTAGAGTTCTAGTAATACCACTAAAACATTGTCCATTAGGCGCTTTTGTTGCCAATTTAAATTCAACTTCTATATCCGCAGGCATACCGGAAAAGGTCGACTGAACATTATTGGCATCTGCATTTTGCAATCTAAAATCTCTATTTAGAATTGCTACAGCATCCTCAATCTGCTGACGCGAAATATTTTCTACACCACCATTGTGTAAGACATGAAAAACCAAGGGAATAGTGTAAATCACTCTGCTTGAAGGATTATTAGAAATTTGACTTACTATTTTTTTTAGTTCTAATTGGTTTTCTAAAAATTGACGATAAGCTTCTGGGTCTTTTTTTAGCTTATTCATTAATTTATGGGTCTTACAATATTCTATATTTTCACCATCTCTACAGTTGGCAGGATCTATTTTTCTTGAATCTATAGCTTGAGAAAACAGTGAAACTTGAATAAGAAAAAATATACTTGATAAAATTATTTTCATTATTAATTATTTAAACCTTTAAAGCATTTTTTAAATCATTAATTAAATCTTCAACATCTTCAATTCCAACACTTAATCTTATAAGTGAATCAACAACACCAGACTTCATTCTTTCCTCTCTTGGAATTGATGCGTGTGTCATTGTTGAAGGATGACCAATTAGCGACTCTACGCCTCCTAAAGATTCTGCTAATGTAAACAATTCTGTTTTGCTTACTACTTTCTTTGCCATCTCTAGATCATCACCAACTAAATTAAAAGAAATCATTCCACCAAAGTCTTTCATTTGACTTTTAGCTACTTCATGATTAGTATGAGACTTTAACCCTGGCCAGTAAACAGTGTCTATTAGCGGATGATCATTTAAAAAGTGAGCAATTTTTTTACCATTTTCACAGTGTCTTTGCATTCTTAGGTGAAGAGTTTTAATCCCTCTTAAGACCAAAAAGGAATCCATAGGACCACAAACAGCACCACTTGAGTTTTGAATCCTGTAAATTTCTTCTGCAATTTTATCGTCATTTGTAACCAAAGCACCCATAATAACATCCGAATGTCCTCCTAAATATTTTGTAACTGAATGCATTACCACATCTGCTCCAAGTGCTAATGGATTCTGCAAATAAGGAGTCGCAAAAGTATTGTCCACACCTACCATAATATTATTTTTATGGGCCAATTCACAAACTTTCTTAACATCTATAATATTTAGCATTGGATTGGTTGGGGTTTCTGTCCATATAAGCTTGGTCTTGTCATTAATTTTTTCTTCTATATTTTGAACATCCAACATATTAACAAAATGAAATTTAATGCCATACTTTTCAAAAATAGTAGTGAAAATTCTGTAAGAACCTCCATAAAGATCGTTCGTAGAAATTACTTCATCTCCTGGGTTCAACATTTTCACAACAGCGTCAATTGCCGCAAGACCACTTCCAAAACAAGCTCCATACTTTCCTCCTTCTATAGCTGCTAAATTATTTTCTAATGCTTGTCTAGTAGGATTCCCTGTTCTAGAATATTCAAAACCTTTATGAACGCCAATTTCATCTTGAACATAAGTAGAAGTTTGATAAATTGGAGTCATAATTGCTCCTGTTGAAACATCAGGGTGAACACCTGCGTGAATTACTTTAGTATTGAATTTCATTTTAAATTTTTAGGATGATGATACAAATCTAATTATTTAATAAATTCAAAAAAAAAATGTTGTACATACTTTGAACAAAAAACTACTTTTTGCACATCTTGCTATTTTAGGAGCTAATTTAATTTATGCTATAAACTATGGTTTTGCTAAAGATGTTATGAACGGAGGATATGTTCCGCCATTTACTTTTATTCTTTTTAGAGGTATTGGCGCAACTTTTCTTTTTTGGATAACTTCTTTGTTTTTTTATGAGGAAATATCTAAGTCTGACCTACTTAAATTTGCACTTTGCGGTTTGTTTGGAGTAACAGCAAATCAATTGATGTTTTTTAATGGACTAGAACTAACATCTACCATTCATGCGTCAATTATTATGGTGACAAGTCCAATTATTGTAAGTGTTCTTTCGGTTATTATTTTAAAAGAGAAATTACGAATTTCTAAGGTTGTTGGTGTATTAATTGGATTAGTAGGGGCCGTTACAATAATATTTCAAAATAAATCTGGAATTGGAAATAGCGGCATAACAGGGGATTTATTAATTTTCTTAAATGCTACTAGTTTTGGCCTCTATCTAATATTAGTAAAACCGTTGATGAGGAAATACAGTCCCATTACTGTTGCAAAATGGGTATTTACATTTGGACTAATTGGTGTAATTCCATTTGGAATATATGAGATTGACGAAGTTAACTGGGATATGGGGAGCAATATCATTATGAAAATAGGTTTTGTTATTTTATTTACTACTTATTTATGCTATCTATTTAATATTTATGGAATTAAATACGTAAGCCCAACAGTAGTAAGCACATATATTTATCTACAACCTGTTTTAACATCTGTTATTGCTGTTTTAAGTGGGAGAGAAGAAATAGAATTTGTTAGTGTATTGTGTTCTCTTATGATTTTTGGTGGTGTTTATTTAGTAAGTATAAATACTAATAAAATCAATTGATTACTTTTGGGGTAAATAAGATTTTATGACACATTCAATGACCGGTTTTGGCAAGTCAGAAGTTACCATTGGTCACCTTCATGTAAATATTGAAATACGATCTCTAAATAGTAAGTTTTTAGACCTTACTCTAAAAATACCAACTGTATTTAAAGAAATTGATTCTTCATTAAGGTCTACAATAAAGAACGAACTTAATAGAGGGAAAATAGAACTTGCTATTCGCTATGAAAAAATAAATTCTAATAGTAAAATCACAATTAATAAGGAACAACTAAAAAATTATTACAACCAGTTAAAGGAAATATCTGCAGAACTAAATAACCAGAATAATGAAGATTTTATGGGTTATGCTTTAAAACTTCCTGAAGTAATTCAACACCAAAAAGAAACTGTTGATAAACAAAGTAATGAAATCCTAATAAATGCTGTAAAACAAGCCTGTAAGGACCTAAAAAGTTTTCGTGAAAAAGAGGGAAAATCTCTACAAAAAGAGCTTTTGAATTATGTGAATTCTATTCAAGATAACCTTGCAAAAATAAATCCTTTCGAAAAGGAAAGACTTCCCAAAGTAAAGCAGAAGTTATTGCGGTCTGTTGAGGAGCTAAATTTGAAATCTCAAATAGACGAAAAAAGATTGGAACAGGAACTTATCTATTATGCTGAGAAACTAGATCTAACTGAAGAAAAAGTAAGGTTAAAAGAACATTGTATCCATTTTATGGAAACACTTAAAGAAATAAATTCTGGGAAAAAACTTGGTTTTATTACCCAAGAGATGGGAAGAGAAATCAATACTCTTGGTTCGAAAGCACACCACCTATCAATTCAAAAAATAGTAGTTGAAATGAAAGATGAACTAGAAAAAATCAAAGAACAAGTTTTAAACATCTTATGAATTCGTCTAATGATTTCCAAGGCAAAGCGGTTATTATTTCAGCACCTTCTGGAGCAGGAAAAACTACCCTTGTTAATAAGTTATTAAAGGCAAAACTTCCTCTTTTATTTTCCATTTCTGCCTGTAGTAGAGCTCCTCGTGAGGGAGAAGAAGATAAAAAAGATTATTATTTCTTATCTGTTGAAGAATTTAAAGAAAAAATAAAGGTACAGGATTTTATAGAATGGGAGGAAGTCTATCAAGGAAATTTCTATGGAACTCTCAAAAAAGAAATTGAAAGAATATGGAAAGAAAAAAAACATGTCGTTTTTGATGTCGATGTTATTGGAGGTATTTCTTTAAAGGAATATTTTAAGGAAAATTCAATATCCATTTTTATAAAACCTCCAAGTATGGAAGTTTTAAGCAAAAGACTCAAAAAAAGAAAAACAGATAATAGGGAATCTATTAAAAATAGATTAGAAAAATCTTTTGAAGAAATGAAATCTATAGATAAATTTGACAAAATAATTGTCAACGACGAGCTAAATATTTCCACTAAAAATATAATTGAAACTGTTGAGGAATTTTTGAAATAGAATGAAAAAAGTTGGTTTGTATTTTGGCACATTTAATCCTATCCATGTAGGTCATTTAATAATTTCTAATTATATGGTAGGATACACTAATTTGGATGAAGTTTGGTTTGTAGTCAGTCCACTTAATCCTTTAAAAAAAAAAGAGTCTTTATTAGAAGATTACCATCGGCTAAATTTAGTGAGAATTGCAATTGAGCAAAACCCTAAATTAAAAGCTTGTAATGAAGAGTTTAATTTACCAATCCCATCTTATACAATAAATACATTGACGCATCTAAAAGAAAAATATTCTGGACATGAATTTAACCTGATTATGGGAGAAGACAATCTTAGATCTTTCAAAAAATGGAAAAACCACGAAGAAATCTTAAAATACCACCATTTATATGTTTATCCGAGAGTTTTAACTGAACAAGAAAAACTTGATAAAAACAACTTAGAAAGCCCAGTGGATGATCCAAAAGTTATAAGATGCGAAGCTCCGGTAATGAAAATATCCTCCAGTTTTATAAGAAAAGCAATTTCAGAAAATAAAGATGTTAGATACTTACTTACCCCTGAAGTTTATAAATACGTAGAAGAAATGAATTTTTATAAAAAATAAAAACTTTTAATTGTTGATGATTTCAAACAATTCGTCTAGTTTAGGAATTAGAACCACTTCAATCCTTCTGTTTTTTGCTTTGTCCTTAATGTCAATAGGAATGTACTGACTTCTTCCGGAGGCACTAACAGTAGTTGGATCCATTTTACTATTTTCTAACATTATTTTCACCACAGATGTTGCTCTAAGCACGCTTAATTCCCAATTATCTACAGGATGAGAATTGGATTTCATTTTATCACTATCGGTATGTCCTTCTACTAAAATTTCTAGGTCTTGTTGATCTTCTAGAACTTTAGCCAACTCTTTAAGTGCTTTAATTCCCTCAGCATCAACTTTCGTACTTCCAGAAGCAAATAAAAGTTTAGCATCCATACTTACGTAAACTTTTCCATCCTTCTCTACAACAGAAAGCCCCTTGTCTCTAAATCCAAGTAAGGCATTGGCAACTTTTTCTTTCAAAGCTCTGACTATAGCATCTTTATTAGCAATAATCTGTTCCAACTCATTTACTCTTTTTTCTCTTTTTTGAAGTTCTAGAGACAAATCCTCTAATTGTACTTTTTTATTATTTAGGTCAATTTCAAAGTCTCTTAGTTGATCTTCTAGAGTTAGTAAATCTGACTTTCTTTTTTCTAAATCCAACATTAAACGCTGTTTCTCAACCGACTGGCCTTTTTGAAGAAGTTCTAATTGATCTTGAATACGTTTGTTAAGTAAGTCAATTTTATCGTATTGCTTTTCTTTCATTCTTAAAGATTTGCCCAACATGGTGGTATCTTTAATTAAACGTTTTGTTAATCTATTAAGTTGATCGTTTTGTGATTCTAATTCTGTATTTTCAGTTTGAAGTTCAGTTTTAAGAGTTTTAAGGGTTTTAAGTTCAACTGCACAGACTTCTTGCTTTTCAGAAATTTCTTCGAATTTTCTTGCTGGAACACAACTCTGGAAAAAAATAATTGTGATTAAGAGTATGGAAAGAAGGTTTTTGATCATTGATTTATTATATAGAACAAAAATGGCCCCAAATTGGATAAAAAATTCATCCATCAGTTATACTTATAAACAACCTTCTCTTAAAAATGCCTTTTAATAAAGAGAAAAATGACCTTTAATTTAAACACTTAAAAACAAATCTATTTATCTTACGTTTTGATATCAAAAGACCTATTTGGCTTTTATTGAAACCACCATGATTAATAACAAAATATTGGCTTTTATTCTTTGTATGGTCTATAATATAGATTACTGCCAGACTTTTAACTACGAATCACTATTTTCCAAAAAATATGTGGGAAAAGACACTATTGTTATCGATACATTTTCAGTCAATCCAAGAACATTTCAAATTTTAAATAATAACAAAGAGTCTGTAAGTTTGGATTACAAACTTTTACCCTATAAAGGTTTGGTTGTTTTTTTAGACATTCCATACGATACCTTAATTTTCAATTACCATCCATTATTAATTGACTTTAGTAAAAAATATTACAAGCACCCTATTTCATTAAATAGAACCATTGAACAAAAGCAATATCATCCATCGCTGAATATTATAAACACTGTTAATTCCAACAACCTATTTCAAGGTACTAAGCTAAATAGAACAGGGAGTATTTCACGAGGACTTATGGTTGGGAACAACCAAGACTTCTCGCTCAATTCAAATCTTAATCTACAGCTTTCGGGGATGATTTCACCAACCATGAAAATATTAGCATCTGTTACAGATGATAACATTCCTATTCAACCTCAAGGAAATACACAGCAACTACAAGATTTTGACAAGGTTTTCATAGAAGTTTCAGATCAAAAATGGAAATTAACTGCAGGGGACTTCTGGATTAAAAACAAAGACAGTTACTTTTTAAAATACCACAAGAGAGGACAAGGGATTCATTTAAAAAATAAAATTATTGGAAATAATAATATTGAGATAGATGTTGAAAATAGCGCTTCAATTAGCAAAGGTAAATTTGGAAGAAATGTTATTCAAGGTATTGAAGGCAATCAAGGACCTTATAGATTATATGGGAATGAAAATGAAAGTTTTATAATTATTTTAAGTGGTACTGAAAATGTGTATATAGACGGTGTACTTCTCAAAAGAGGTCAAAACAATGATTATATAATAGACTACAATACATCAGAAATTAGTTTTACTGCCAACACCTTAATTAATAAAGACAAAAGAATAATTATAGAATTCCAGTACAGCGATAAAAATTATGCAAGATCTTTACTTCAATCTTCTACCACTATCAAAAAAAATAACTCTTCATTTTACATCCATGGATATGGGGAACAGGATAGTAAAAACCAACCTCTTCAATTAGATTTTGATCTATTGGACAGACAAACTTTAGAAAATATTGGCGATAATATTGATTTGGCCATTGGCTCTGGAATTGATAGTGTAGAGTTTAACCAAGCAACCAACTTGTACCAAAAAATAGATTCACTAGGTTATGAAGTTTATCAATATTCTAATAATGAGCAACAGGCAGTATATATGTTAACTTTTAGCAATGTTGGACAGGGAAATGGAAACTATAAAATAAAGGAAAACAATGCTCTTGGAAAGGTATTTGAATGGATTGCTCCAGATACTATTTCATTTGGATCAATAATTAAAAACGGTGATTACAGCCCAATTAAAAAACTAGTAACTCCCAAAAAAAGACAAATAATAAGTGTTGGGGGAAAGACGATTTGGAGTGGGAATTCTTTGAGTTATGAGTTAAGCACTTCAAATATGGATTTAAATACTTTTTCTGCTATTAACAATGAAGATAATATTGGATTTGCAGGACTTGTAAATTTTGAAAATAAAAATACTTTAAAAGAAAAATGGGAGTTGAATCAACAATACAGAATTGAGAGCATATCTAAAGATTACAGACGAATAGAAAGGTTTAGAGAGGTTGAGTTCGAAAGAAATTGGAATATTCAGAATCTAATAACTACAAAAGATCAGCTGCTTAGTTCTGCAAAAATTAATTTAAAACATTTAGAAAATGGTCTATTTCAGTACCAATTAAACTCTTACTTTATCAAAGATGAATTTAATGGCTATAAAAATGATTTTAAAATCAAATGGAACAAAAAAGTTAACCTTAATTTTGATGGTAGCTTAATGAATTCTGATGGGCAATTTAATACCAGTTTCTTAAGACATAAAACAGATTTATTTATTCCAATTAAAGGATTCAAATTAGGATTTAAAGATATTAATGAAAATAATCAATTTTTCATTGCAGATACCTTGAACAACAATAGTTACCGTTTTTACGATTGGAAAGTTTATATAGAAAATTACGACTCTACAAAAAATAGAATTCAATTTTTTTACCAAGAAAGATACGATTGGTTTAAAGACAGGTCTATTCTCAAAAAAGCTACAAAAGCAATTAGCCCAGGTCTAATGGTAGGCATTAGCTCTAGAAAAAACTTTAATCTCAACTACTCCTTAGCTTACAGAATGCTCCAATCAGATTCAAGTTTAACAAATATTCTTCCAGAGAATTCCTTAGCAAGTAGACTAAATTATAACTTAAAACTTTTAAAGGGAGGAATAAATACCAATTCATTTTTAGAAATTGGATCTGGATTAGAACTACAAAAAGAGTTTATTTATATTGAAGTTCCAGCTGGTCAAGGGGTATATACATGGAACGATTACAACGACAATGGAATAAAAGAACTTAATGAATTTGAAATAGCAGCATTTAGTGATCAAGCAACTTATATAAGAGTATTTACACCTAACAATAACTATGTCAAGATTTACAGCTTTCAATACAATCAGAATTTAAATATAGATTTTAAAAGGATTATTGATGGAAAAACAATGGTAGAAAAGTTCTTGAACAAATTTTATAATCAAACTGCAGTTAATACCCATAAAAAGACCAATGATTTAGATTTACAAACTTTATTAAATCCCTTGGTAAATGCAGATAATCCTATAATTCAGCAAATGTCCAATAGCCTTAGAAATAGTTTGTTTTTTAACCGTTCAAGTTCCAAATACAGTGTTGAACTAGTTACTCAATTATTTGCCAATAAAAATCTTTTAATCAACGGGACAGATTTTATATCTACCAATAAAGACCAAATAAAATTTAGATGGAATATGAACAAGTCGTTTATGCTCAACTCACAACTAACCAAAGAAATAAAGAAAAATTCTTCAACCTATATGACCAATAGAAACTATGACATTGAAAATATGGAGATAAATAACAGAATTTCATTTCAACCAAATACTCTATTTAGAATAGCAATAAATGGCAGGTATTCAGAAAAAAGAAATTCTATAGAATATGGGAATGAAAAAGCATTTATAAATGATATTGGCTTAGAGTTAAGAAGAAGCAAAAGAGACAAGGGGTTATTAAATGGAGAACTTCATTTGGTTAACATCAATTACAATGGGGAAAGTAGCAGTACTATTGGATTTGAAATGTTGGAAGGGCTTCAGTTAGGTAAAAACATTACATGGAAGTTGGGTTTTCAAAAAAACATGTCCAATAACATACAAATATCTATCAATTATAATGGAAGAAAATCAGAAGAAAATAGAGCCATACACACTGGAAGTATGCAAATGAGGGCATTTTTCTAATCTAGTTTCAATACTGCTAAAAATGCTTCTTGAGGAACTTCTACTCTTCCAACTTGTCGCATTCTTTTTTTACCAGCTTTTTGTTTTTCTAAAAGTTTTCTCTTTCTTGTGATATCCCCACCATAACATTTTGCAGTAACATCTTTTCTAAGTGCTTTTATGGTTTCTCTAGAAACAATTTTTGCACCAATAGCTGCTTGGATAGGAATTTCAAATTGTTGCCTAGGGATAAGTTCTTTCAATTTTAAACAAATTCTTTTTCCAAGAGTAAATGCGTTAGATCGGTGGACCAATGCTGAAAGAGCATCTACTTGCTCAGAATTTAAAAGAATATCCAATTTTATAAGATCCGATTTCTTATGACCAACAGGTGAATAGTCAAAGGATGCATAGCCTCTACTTACAGATTTTAGCCTGTCATAAAAGTCAAATACTATCTCTGAAAGAGGCATTTGAAAACTTAGTTCCACTCTATCTTGAGTTAAATATACTTGGTTATTTAACTCTCCTCTTTTTTCAATACACAAATTCATAACCGCACCAACGTAATCTGTTTTTGTTATTACTTGGGCTTTTATATATGGTTCTTCAATCCATTCCAATTTTGAAGGATCTGGTAATTCAGACGGGTTGTTGACTACAATTTCTTTCAATTCTTTCTTGAGAAAAACATTGTAAGAAACATTGGGAACTGTTGTTATTACAACCATATTAAATTCTCTTTCCAATCTTTCTTGAATAATTTCCATATGAAGCATTCCTAAAAAACCACATCTAAATCCAAAACCCAAAGCAGCCGAGGATTCTGGTTCAAAAACCAAAGAAGCATCATTCAATTGAAGTTTTTCCATAGAATTTCTCAGTTCTTCATAATCGTCTGTTTCCACTGGGTACATTCCTGCAAAAACCATTGGCTTGACGTCTTCAAACCCCTGAATAGCATTTTCGCAAGGTTCTAGTAAAGAGGTAATAGTATCTCCAACTTTTACTTCATTTGCTTTTTTTACACCACTTATTATGTAGCCAACATCTCCAGAACGCAATTCGTTTTTTGGAGTGAGGTCCATTTTTAGAACGCCTATTTCATCTGCGTTGTATGTTTTTCCCGTATTGAAAAATTTAACTTCCTGACCTTTTTTTATTACGCCATTAAAGACTCTAAAATAAGCGATAATCCCCCTAAAAGAATTGAAAACAGAATCAAAAATCATTGCTTCTAGTGGTTCATTCTCACTGCCCTTTGGACTTGGTATTTTATTGATTATTGCTTCAAGAATATTGTCAACTCCCAGGCCTGTTTTCCCGCTTGCTGGAATTATATCTTCTTTGCTACAACCAATTAAATCAATTATTTGATCTGTAACTTCTTCAGGCATTGCGCCTGGAAGGTCCATCTTGTTTAGAATTGGTATGATTTCTAAATCATTTTCGATAGCTAGGTATAAATTTGAAATAGTTTGTGCCTCGATTCCCTGAGAAGCATCAACAATTAAAAGTGCTCCTTCACAAGCTGCTATTGACCTAGAAACTTCATAAGAAAAATCTACATGTCCTGGGGTATCAATAAGGTTTAACTTATAATCTTCATTATTGTAGGAATAATCCATTTGTATCGCATGACTCTTAATAGTAATTCCTCTCTCTCTCTCAATATCCATATCGTCTAAAGCTTGATCCTTCATCTCTCTATCAGAAATAGTTCCAGTGGATTGAAGGAGTCTATCTGCTAAAGTACTTTTGCCGTGATCAATGTGGGCTATAATACAGAAATTTCTAATATTTTTCATTGACAACAAATGTAGCATATAAACCCAAAAAATTAAGTTGTTGATATATATTATATTCCTAATTATCTATCGGGGTTATAAACTTGTTTAAACAAAACTTTTTTTTCAATTGAAAATATTTTGGTTTTCTTGAGATTAAGAACTTATTTTGCCAATCAATGAAAGTCACAGATTATATAAAAAATAGCAACAAGACAATATTCTCCTTTGAGATTATACCACCATTAAAGGGAAAGGGAATAGAAGATATTTGTGAAGGAATTGACCCATTAATGGAATTTAAACCTCCATTTATCAATGTAACTTACCATAGAGAAGAATACGATTACAAGAAAATGGGTAATGGTCTACTAAAAAAAATATCTATAAGAAAAAGACCGGGAACTGTTGGGATTTGTGCCGCATTAATGAATAGATACAAGGTAGACGCAATTCCCCATATAATATGTGGTGGTTTTAATAAAGAAGATACTGAAAGTGCATTGATTGATCTAAAGTTTTTAGGTGTGGATAATATTCTTGCCTTAAGAGGTGATCCTATGAAAAATGAATCTTCTTTTGTTCCAGTAGATGGTGGAAATGAATTTGCTATTGATTTAATCCAGCAAATTGATGAAATGAATAATGGTCAATATCTTTACGAAGAGACTAAAAATAGTCCTTCTAACTTTTGTATAGGTGCAGCTGGCTACCCAGAAAAGCATTTTGAAGCGATGAATTTAGCCAGTGATTTGAGGCATCTAAAAGCAAAAGTTGACGCTGGAGCTGAATTTATTGTTACTCAATTATTTTATGACAATAAAAAGTATTTCTCATTTGTTAAAAAATGTAGAGAAATTGGAATTACAGTTCCAATTATACCAGGACTAAAACCAATAACCAATCAAAGACATTTAACATTTATACCAAAATTTTTTAACACAAATTTTCCTGAAGAATTTTCTAATGAATTAGAAAAATGTAAGACCAATGAAGAGATTAAGAAAGTGGGGATAGAATGGTCTATAGAACAATCCAAAGAGTTAATTGATGCTGGAGTTCCAGTTTTGCATTTCTACACAATGGGTAAAGGGCAGTCGGTAAAAGAAGTTGCAAGTAATATTTTTTAAAAATATTTCAATAAATGGTTTTAAATTTTGAGGTATTATATATTATCTCTAAATTTTATAAACCAAGTTAAATCTCGTGAGTTTATTTAGAGCCAATCTTTTATTACTAATTCTTACAATTTTTGTTATTAAAGCACAAGGACAGCTAAAAATTAAATTAAATATTGAACTATCACATATTGAAAATAGAAATAAGAAGCTTAAAAATTGTAAGGTTGTTATATCACAAGGTAAAGAGGAAATAGAAAGTTTTACAGCCAATAAAAATAAGTTTAAGAAAACTATAGACTCTAAAGGAATATATAAGTTTGAATTTTCCAAAAAAAATTACGTATCTAAACATTTTATTATTGATGTTCTAGACATTCCTGAAACCCGAAAAAGACATGGTTTAAAAGCAGAAGTAACCTTGTTTAAACATTCCAAAAAATTCGATGTTGGCTTTTTAGAAAAAGAACCTATCTCAATAGCTTATTATGACTATTTAAATAAAATCTTAAAATGGGATTTTGATTACAATAGAACTATGGTAGAAAAAATAATTGAAGCGCAGTTAATTGACTAAGCGACTGCAAATCAATATTTTATTTTAAATATTTAAAAAAAAGTTTCTTAACATTTTCTTAGGTTATTACCATTTTTTTTTAATTTTAAATAAAAACCTAAAAATATGAGAAAAATTACTATTTTATTTCTTTTAATTTCCTCTGTAGTAATAAGCCAATGTCCAAACCCAACAATAACATCTTGGGCAATGACAGGAACAACAGCAGAAATTGGAGGAACTAACGACGCATCTATAACTTCCTACGAAATTCAATATAATGAAGGAAGTACTTTTACACCGGGAACCCCAGCCCCTGCAGGAGTTCAAACTTTCACTTTTGCATCATTTCCAGCATCATTATCGGGATTATCAATGTCTACAGATTATTATTTTACAATAAGATCAATTTGTGCTAGTGATACTGGAAGTTGGTATGACAACGGAAGTAATGGTCCTGATTTGTGGACTACTACAGCAGACTGTCCAAATTCCTTGCCTTATTTTAATGACTTTGAGACTGCGTCTTGTTGGCCTTTTGGTCCGCAATGGCATACCAATAATGGATCACCTGGAAATTACTGGGCTTATAATACTGACGCTACTGGAAATACATACGCAAAATCTGAATCTTGGACTCAACAGCAAGGAGCATTAAATCCTGATTGTTGGGTAGTATTTGGTCCGATTGATATGGGTGGAGTTACGGATGCAAAATTATCTTTTAAGGTAAGAGGTGTTGATCCAGCTTGGTGTCAAGAAAATTATACCATATATTTTGGTGGTTCTAGTAATATAACTCTTTTAGAAAATTCTCCTTATACTTTTACTGAAACCATTGCTAGTGGAAGTGATGCCTGCGGAGATAGCTGGGCATATAGGGAGTTCAATATTTTAGGATATTCTGATAATGATGGATACATAGCACTAAGACATCATGGTGTTTCAGATATGTTTCAAATCCACTTTGATGATATGGAATTAACTAGCACTGTCTCTACAGCTGAAATAGAAAATATAGAAATGGATATTTATCCAAATCCAACCAATAATGTTTTAAATATTAAGTCAGATTTAAAATATATTGGAATTAATTATTCAGTTATTGATAATAGCGGAAAAGTTGTTTTAACCGGCCTTATAACATCAAATTTAACAACTATCAATACAGAACTTTTATCTGAAGGTATTTATTTATTAAGTGCTGGTGACAATATTAAAAGAAAGTTTATTGTTATGAGATAATAATTTCAATCAATGAAATAAATTGCAAAGCCCAGCATTTAATGTTGGGCTTTTTTAATAGTTTGAAATTTACAAAAATTACTTTTTAACGTTAGCGGTAATAAATTCTCTATTCATTCTTGAGATATTATCTAGAGATATTCCTTTAGGACATTCCACTTCACAGGCACCAGTATTGGTACAATTTCCAAACCCCTCTTCATCCATCTTATTAACCATATTAATAACTCTTTCTTTGGCTTCTACCTGTCCTTGGGGTAATAGTGAAAATTGAGAGACTTTTGCAGAAACAAAAAGCATTGCCGATGAATTTTTACAAGAAGCTACACAAGCTCCACATCCTATACATGTAGCTGCATCAAAAGCGGTGTCAGCATCGTCTTTAGGTATAGGAATACTATTAGCATCTTGTGTATTACCAGATGTATTAACAGAAACATAACCACCAGCTTGTTGAATTCTATCAAATGCCGATCTATCTACAACTAAATCTTTTACAACCGGAAACGCGGTTGCTCTAAAAGGCTCAATAAATATAGTGTCTCCATCATTGAATTTTCGCATATGAAGTTGACAAGTTGTTACTCTTCTATCTGGTCCGTGAGCTTCACCATTTATATAAAGCGAACACATTCCACATATTCCCTCTCTACAGTCATGGTCAAATGCAACAGGATCTATTGCCTTTTCAATTAGTTCTTCGTTTAAAACGTCTAGCATTTCTAAAAAAGACATGTCCTCTGACACATCACTAATAGGATAAGTTTCTAAGGATCCTTTATCAGTATTACTTTTTTGTCTCCAGATTTTAAGGGTTAAATTCATCTTTTATTATTTATAGGATCTTACTTTAACTTCAATGTTTTCAAATTCTAATTTCTCTTTATGAAGTTTAGCTTCTGATGGTTCTCCTTTATATTCCCATGCAGAAACGAAATTAAATTTCTTGTCATCTCTTTTAGCTTCTCCTTCTTTGGTAGCATATTCTTCTCTAAAATGTCCCCCACAAGATTCGTTTCTAGTGAGTGCATCTTTAGCAAATAATTCTCCTAGTTCGAGAAAATCAGCTACTCTGCCTGCTTTTTCTAGTTCTTTGTTGAGTTCATTTAAACCACCTGGAACCATTACGTTTTTCCAAAAATCAGCTCTTAGCTCTTTAATTTCTGAAATAGCTTCATTTAATCCGGTTTCGTTCCTAGACATTCCACATTTATCCCACATAATATTTCCCAACTTTTTGTGGTAATAGTCAACAGAGTGCTTTCCTTTGTTTTCAACTAATTTTGTCAATAATTGTTTGACATTTTCTTCAGATTCTTTAAACTCAGCAGACTCTGTAGAAATAGGCCCAGTTCTAATATCATCTGATAAATAATCTCCGATAGTATAAGGTAAAACAAAGTATCCATCTGCCAAGCCCTGCATTAAAGCCGAAGCACCAAGCCTATTAGATCCATGGTCAGAAAAATTTGCTTCTCCAATTGCATAAAGACCAGGAACTGTAGTCATTAAGTTGTAATCTACCCATATTCCACCCATAGTATAATGAACTGCAGGATAAATCATCATAGGATTTTCATATGGATTTTCGTCGACTATTTTTTCATACATCTGAAATAAATTGCCATATTTAGATTTGACAATTTCTTGACCCATTTTTTTAATCAACTTATGATCATTTGCATCTTCCCCCTGAAGAAGAACTTGTTCTTTTCCATATCTAGTAATTGCAGAACTAAAATCTAAGTATACAGCTTCTCCAGTTTTGTTTACACCATAACCTGCATCACATCTTTCTTTTGCAGCTCTAGAAGCAACATCTCTTGGAACTAAATTTCCGAAAGCAGGGTATCTTCTCTCTAGATAATAATCTCTATTTTCTTCCGGTATTTCAGTAGCTTTTAAAGTGCCTTCTCTTAAAGCTTCTACATCTTCCATTCTTTTAGGAACCCAGATTCTTCCATCATTTCGTAAAGATTCTGACATTAGAGTTAGTTTAGACTGGTATTCTCCAGATCTTGGTATACATGTTGGGTGTATTTGAGTATAGCATGGATTGGCAAAAAATGCCCCTTTTTTATGAATTTTCCAAGCTGCAGTGGCATTACTTCCCATTGCATTTGTAGATAAAAAGTATACATTTCCATATCCACCAGAAGCAATCACAACTGCATGAGCGGAGTGTCTTTCTATCTCACCTGTTATTAAATTTCTAGCAATAATTCCTCTGGCTTTTCCATCTACAATCACAACGTCCAGCATTTCGTGACGATTATGCATTTGTATTTTACCTCTTGCAATTTGTCTATTCATCGCGGAGTAAGCACCTAAAAGAAGTTGTTGTCCAGTTTGGCCTTTTGCATAAAAGGTTCTCGAAACCAAAACTCCACCAAAAGATCTATTATCTAAAAGTCCGCCATAATCTCTAGCAAACGGTACTCCCTGAGCGACACACTGGTCAATAATATTGGTAGACACTTCAGCTAATCTGTATACATTGGCTTCTCGAGACCTGTAGTCACCACCTTTAACGGTATCATAAAAAAGTCTGTAAGTGGAATCTCCATCACCTTGATAATTTTTTGCTGCATTTATTCCACCTTGAGCAGCAATAGAATGTGCTCTTCTTGGACTATCTTGATAACAAAATGTTTTAACATTATATCCAAGTTCCGCAAGTGTTGCAGATGCAGATCCTCCGGCAAGGCCAGTTCCAACTACTATAACATCTATATTTCTTTTATTGGCAGG
>JADHMB010000011.1 GCA_016780365.1 Flavobacteriales bacterium | reverse complement strand
TCACTGCTTAAATTTTCTCTCATTCGATCTGTAATTATGGGAAATGAAAATGGAGATGGGTTAGGAATCTGTTTCCAAATTAGTTTTTGACTTTTAATTCTTTTCAAAGCTTCTCTTAATCTACCTTCTTCCAACTGATATTCAAAAGTTTCGTTAATCGATTGCTTGTAAAGTAAATTATCTGGTTCATAATCTCTAAAGACATCAAAAAGTAATTGACTTCCAGACTGTAAGTCTCTATTTCCTTTTCTTTTATTGGGCATTCCTGTAAAAACCAAACCGGAAATAACTGCTATATCTCTAAATTTTCTTCTTGCCATTTCAGAAGTATTAATGCTATCGTTAAGATCTTGAAACAAATGAGAATCGTCCCATAAATTATTATCTAAAATATCCTGAATATCTAAAAACTCATTGCTTAATAGTTCAAATCCATAATCATTATAGGCCAAAGAAAATGTTATTGGATTTAATAAGCTTATTCTGTAGGCAATTAAATGACTTAATGCTTCATGAATAAATCTCCCTTCAAAAGGATAAAAAATTGTATGAAAGCCATCCTTTGTTTTGAAAGATTCAATCAGAAATTCATCAGAATTTGGAATTGCAGAAAACTCAAGTTGTTTTTTTGTAAGGTAATTCAATGGGGTTTCTGGATTAGACAATAAAGATTTATTTAAGTCATATAACTCAGCTCTAAGCAATTCACTCATGTAAGAACTAAAACCCATTCTTCCTCCCATCCAACTTACAATCTTTCCTTTTTTAGCTTTAGATTTTTTAACTATTACTTCCATATTTTTCATTTGAAAAATTTTATAGTATTGTCCTCCAAATAAAAAAACTTCGCCTTTA
Source organism: Flavobacteriales bacterium (assembly GCA_016780365.1). Taxonomy (GTDB): domain Bacteria; phylum Bacteroidota; class Bacteroidia; order Flavobacteriales_D; family Parvicellaceae; genus MED-G20. The sequence goes on along the minus strand of JADHMB010000011.1, from coordinate 37,916 downwards.
CTTAATTTGGAGACAAACCACTCCTCTATTTTCCCAAGCCTTCTTCCATTAATAGATTTTAATTGTAAAAGCGCATCACTAACTATGGTTCCAATTTGAACCCTATGTCGCATTGCAGTTTTTCTACTATTGACCTTAAAAAGACCATTTTCTAAAATATCTACTCTTTTATATTCATCGTAAGCTTGTAAACTTTGGGATCCTACTGTAATATTTCTTAAAACCCACTCCCATTCATCGTTATTTATCGTAGAAAAAGCATAAGTTTTTTTAATGAATTTCAAGGTCTGCTTTGGATAAAACCCATCTGAAACTGCTAAAGAAACTAAAAACTGTATGAGAACATCAAAACTTAACAAATAAGGATTTCTTTGCTCAACAAAATCTTTTTTAACTGCTTTGTTTAATGCTGCTGCTTCAATTAGTTCAATAGCATGTGTTGGTAAAAAATATATTTTACTAACTTCCTTAGGTCTATGTCCACTTCTTCCCGCTCTCTGAATAAATCTTGCAACTCCCTTTGGACCACCAATTTGAACAATGGACTCTACAGGGTGAAAATCTACTCCCAAGTCTAAACTTGAAGTACAAACTACTACTTTAATTTTTTCATTCCTAACAGCATTTTCTACCCAGAGTCTAATATTTCTATCAATACTTCCATGATGCATGGCCATATCCCCTGCCAATTCAGGCATTTTCTCTAGAAGTTTTTGATACCACAATTCACATTGAGATCTAGTATTGGTAAATATTAGGGTAGATTTACTTTTTTTTAGGATTGGTATTAACTCAGTAGTAAGATTGATTCCTAAATGTCCTCTCCAAGGCATTTGCTTTATTTCATTGGGCGCAATAGATTTAACTTGTATCCTTTTCTTGATATTGGATTTAATTAAAACACCATTATTTTCACTTTTAAAATTTCCCAACAAAACATCTTTTGCTTGTTCAATATTTCCAATAGTAGCAGATATTCCCCAAATTGAAGTGCTGGTATTGAAATGCCTTATTGCAGCTAAACATAATTCTACCTGAACCCCTCTTTTAGAACCTATTAATTCATGCCATTCATCTACTACTACAGCATTAATAAATGAAAATTTATTCTTCCAATCCTTTGAAGAAATTATTAATTGTAAACTTTCCGGAGTAGTAACTAAAATATTAGGAAGTTTATTACGCTGCTTATTTCTTTCTTTAGCCGAAGTATCACCATTTCTAACCCCTACGGAAAGGTTTAAATTATTATCAGTTAAAAACTCTTCAATTGAAATCTTTATTTGTTGGGACAATGACCTAAGTGGAGTTATCCATAAACAAATTAAATGATTGGTTTTTTTAGAATGATTTATAGTAGGCCAAAGAATTGCTGGAAGTAACGAAAGTGTTTTTCCAGATCCCGTAGGTGCATTAATTAAACCAGATTGCCCCTTTAAAACTTCCTTCCAGGCTTCAGACTGAAACTTTTGTGGTTTCCAATCTTTAGAATCCATCCAATTTAGAATCCAATTTTTAAAATTTGAGTAATCACTCATGAATTAAACTTTTAAGATCGTTAATAGAATTGGCATCTTTTATAGTTTTGTCTTTTCTCCACCTTAAAATTCTAGGAAATCTTACAGCAACACCCGATTTATGTCTAGAAGAACTTGCAATTCCTTCAAAAGCTATTTCAAATACTAATTTAGCTTGTACACTTCTTACTGGTCCAAATCTTTCCAAAGTGTTTTTCTTAATAAAAGTATCTACTTGTTTAAACTCCTTATCGGTTAGTCCAGAATAAGCTTTGGCAAAAGTCACAAGTTCTCTATCTCCACTGTCATTTGTTTTCCAAAGAGCAAAAGTATAGTCGGTAAATAAATTAGCTCTTCTTCCATGTCCTCTCATAGCATAAGTCAAAACTGCATCAATTGTTAATGGGTCTACCTTCCACTTCCACCAATCTCCTTTTTTTCTTCCAACTTTATAAATTGTATTTAAATTTTTAATCATTAACCCCTCGCTTTTATTAATCCTAGCTTGACAATGGGCAGTTTCTACTTCCTTCCAATTTTTAAAAAAATAATATTTAGATAGTTGAAGCTTTTCATTTTTAAGAGAAAAAACTATTTTTTCTAGAGATTTTCTTCTGTCTATATATTTCTGATTTCTTATATCTGAATTATCTAATTCTAATAAATCGTAAGCTTTTAAAATTACAGGACTATTTTCAAGAGTTGTTTTCCCGACATTTTTACGCCCCAGCCTTTTCTGTAAATCATTAAAAGATCCTATTTTACCACTTTTAAATGGAAGTATTTCTCCATCGATAACAGTGCCGTTACTTAAATAATTACCCATCTCTAAAAGCTCGGGGAATTGTTTACTAACTAGTTCTTCTCCCCTAGACCAAATCATTACTTCATCATTTCTCTTTATTAATTGAGCTCTTATTCCATCCCACTTATTTTCATAAACCCAATTTGAAGATGAACCTAACTTTTCAAGATCTTGATCTAATGGATTTGCTAAATAAAAAGGATAAGGTTTATAAATAAAATCTTCCTTTCTAGGTGATAAAATTAATTGCTCATAAGTAGTATTTTCAGGATTCCAATCTCCCATGATTTGATAAGCAATTGTATCTTGGTCTATTCCAGTGACATTAGCTATGGATTTTGTCATTAACTTTTGACTAACTCCAATACGAAACCCACCAGTAATAAGTTTATTAAAGACAAATTTTGAATAGTAATTTAAATGACTCCATCTATTTATTAAATAGTCACGCTGCTTTATTTCATCTAAATTTTTTAAATCTTTTATTTCTTTAATGAGTTGTGTTAATGTAGGTGGTTTAATACTTTCTTTAGTTTCTGGAACAACAAGTGCAATAGTTTCTGCCAAATCGCCAACTATATGGTAGCTTTCTTCAAAAAGCCACAAAGGAATTTTGGCCATTTTTGCAGCATATACTCTTAAGTCGGAAGTTTTGATAGATCTTTTAGGTTTTTTAGAAGAAAATAAAGCAATTGCCCAAACCTTATCTTGGTCTGATGCACTGGAAAAAAATTTCTCCAATGCTTTAACTTTTAGATTGGTTTTATTGGTTTTATCAATCTGCTCTACTAAATCTGCAAAATCAAACATTATTTTCAATTATTTCCTCTTCTTCAAAGGGGGTGTTTTCCATAAAGGAGTTGTAACCATTTTCGTTTAAATATTTAGAAAAAATATCTTTATAACCATGAGTACATACTATATTTTTTGCTTCAGTATCTTCAATAGTCTGAATCAAATCTTTCCAATCTACATGATCTGAAAGCACAAATCCTCTATCAATAGCTCTCCTTCTTCTAGCTCCTCTAAAAGTCATCCATCCACTAGATGAAGAAGTAACATAAGGAACCATTTTTTTCAACCATGGTGATCCATGGGTACTAGGTGGAGCAATTACTAAATTACCAATTAGATCTTCTTTTTTAGTTTCTCTAGTAATTCGATGGGTTTTGGGTAAATTTTTATAGGTTCTTATTAGCTCATTTAGATTTTCTACTGCTCCATGGGTATATATTTTTCCTATTTCAAGATTTAAATTGGCAATAAGACGTTGAGCTTTACCTAAACTGTAAGCAAATAATACTGCTGTTTGATTATTAGCCTTACATTCTTTCCAAAAATCATTGATTTCATTGATTACAATTTCTTGTTTTTTCCAGTTAAAAGCAGGCAATCCAAAGGTGCATTCTGTAATAAACGTATTGCATCTAACAGGCTCAAAAGGTGTTGAAATACCATCATTTACTCTTTTGTAGTCTCCACTATACACCCAAACATCTCCTTTGTATTCTACTCTTACTTGAGAAGAGCCAATAATATGTCCTGCTGGATGTAAAGAAAATTGTACTCCATTGATAGTAAACTTCTCTCCCCACTCTTTACTTTCTATATTTATATTCCCCAACCTATGTTTTACAATAGGAACACTATTAGGATGGGTTAGATAATGTTGATGACCATATTTAGAATGGTCTGCATGAGCATGGGATATTATAACCTTATCTACTGGTTTCCAGGCATCTATATAAATTTTAGCTTTTGGACAATAAATTCCATTTTGATTAAACACCAATAAAGGATTCTTCATTAAATAAAATTATACTTTTTTAAAAAAAGCTAAAGAATCGTTTAATATAAAATAAACTCTTGCTAGAAAAATTAAAAATATGAAAGATATTTAAAGTGGCGCGGGGGGGAATCGAACCCCCGACCTCAGGGTTATGAATCCTGCGCTCTAACCGTCTGAGCTACCGCGCCATTTTAGGCGACAAATATAGATAAATTTAGAAAATTAGTACTCTGAATATAATTCTATTGTTAAATAATAATTTGAGGATTTTTTCTGTTATATAAACATTGTATTTAATTTTTTCTATATTGGCCATAATAAGTAAAGAATATACATCGATATGAGCAAAACAAAATCAGAATTTGAATATATTATAAATACCTCCCCCATTATTTTATTTAACTGTTTGACAACAGCAAGTGGCTTATCTGAATGGTTTTGCGACGATGTTAATCTCAAAGATGATAAGTTTACATTTTTTTGGGATGGTAGTGAAGAAACTGCTACTCTTAAAAATGTAAAAAAAGGAGAATCTGTTAAATTTCAGTGGGATGACGATGAAGGAGAAGATTACTATTTTGAAATGGCCATAAGAATAGATGACCTTACCAAAGAAGTTGCTCTTATAGTTACCGATTTTCACGAAGACGATGAAGATGAATTAAGATTACTTTGGGACAACAATATTCATAAACTAAAGCAAGCTATTGGGGGATAAATACATTTAATAATCTTTTAAATTAAAATAATTTGAAGAGAATTAGTTGGATGGTAATATCCTCATTCCTAGGTCCATTTTTATTGAATTTCATTATCTGGATGGTAATTCTTGATATGCAGTTTTTATGGCTGTATATTGATGATCTTATGGGCAAAGGATTAGAGTGGAATATTATTTTAGAACTTTTAATTTACGCATCTGCAAATTGGGTTCCCTTAGCACTTCCTCTTTCTGTTTTATTAGCTTCAATTATGTCATTTGGGAGTTTAGGAGAAAAAAAAGAACTTCTTGCAATGAAAGCATCGGGAATCTCGTTGTTTAAAATAATGAAGCCACTTATGGTTGTTATTTTATTTGTTGCTCTATTTGCCTTTTATTTCACAAATAGTCTGTGGCCAGTTGCCAACTTTAAAATGAGAGTACTATTGAGAGATATCCAAAAAACCAAAGTAGCATTAGTTCTTCAACCAGGAATTTTTTTTAAATCCGACCTGTTTTCAATTAGAGTTGGAGAAAAAGACAGCAATGGAAAAGAATTTAGCGATGTTTTAATTTATGATCAAAGTAATATTAATAAACAAAAACTTGGCTCATGGTCCTATAAAAAAGATCCTAGAGATTACAAAAGAGTTATTAGAGCTAATAAAGGGAAATTAATTAACCCAGAGGATAGATCTAAATTGGAACTTGAGCTTACAGATGGCTATATGATTCAAGAGTGGAATCCTGAATCTTTTAAAGATTCCAAGGTTCCCTATACAAAATATAATTTTAAAAAGACAGTTATATCCTTTGAACTTAACGCATTTGAATTTGAAAGATCTAGTGAAAGTTCCTATAAAAGAGACGAATATCTTCTCAGCTTAGGTCAAATATATAGTTTGAATGATTCTATAAAACTCCAAAAGAGAAAACAATATGAAAAAATTAATGGTCTTATTACGGATCAAATATCTTTATTAAAAGATTCTGGCTATAAATGTTCAAACATTATACAAGATTATATTCAAAAAATAAGTGAAAAACAGTCAAAGAAAGGAATTAAAAGAGACCACCAAATAGCTATCAAAAAATTAGATCAACTAAGAAACCATTTAAAAGTTGCAAAAGCAAAAGATAAATCTGCGGAAAATTTCATCTCCAATTTAAAAATAGAATGGAATAGAAAATTTACTCTTTCCTATGCAGTTTTCATGTTGTTTTTTTTAGGAGCTCCTCTAGGTGCTGTTGTAAAAAAAGGTGGACTAGGATGGCCAGTAATTACTGCAATTTTGATTTTTTTAATTTACTTTGTACTAACAAGGGCTGGAGAAGAAATGGCTGCGAATTATACCATGTTGCCTGTAACTGGAATGTGGTTAAGTTCCATATGTATAACTCCAATTTCAATTTTTATATTCTTCAAAGCTAACAGAGACGCTAAGATTTTTGATTTAGAATGGTACAAACGAATTATTAAAAAATGAAAGTATTGCAAATATGTCATAAACCACCTCTACCCTCAACCGACGGTGGATGTATTGCAATTAACAATATATCTAAAGGTCTAATTAAAGAATTGGGATCTATTAAAGTCTTGACCATAAATACATTAAAACATCCTTTTGATTTAAAAAACTTTGATAAAAACTACATCAAAAATTCCAAAATAGAATCAACATTTGTGGATACTAAACTAAATATTGTAGATGCATTTTCAAATTTGGTTACTTACGACTCTTACAATATTTCAAGATTTTTTTCGCCAGATTTTAATGCCTTGATAATCAAAACTTTAAAATCTGAAAGTTTTGACATTGTACTTTTGGAAAGTTTGTTTACAACACCATACATTGAAACAGTACGAAATTATTCTTCATCTAAAATAATATTAAGATCTCATAACTTAGAATATATTATTTGGCAGAGACTATCTAGAGAGAGTGTAAACCCAGCAAAAAAAATATACCTCAAATTACTTTCTAGTCAACTAAAGAACTATGAATTAAATATTTTAAAAAAAATTGACGGAATTGCTACAATTAGCAACCAAGACAAAAATAAGTATCTAGAACTCAAATGTCCTGTGGAAACAGTAACGATTCCTTTTGGAATAGAAACTAAAAACTACAATAATAACAACAAAAATAGAGAGGATGGTAAATTAAAGTTTTTTCATCTTGGAGCTATGGACTGGAAACCAAATCTTGAAGCAGTGGGTTGGCTACTAAATGAAATTTGGCCTAAAATTCAAAAAAAAATTCCAAATGCTGAACTACATCTAGCAGGAAAAAACATGCCAGATTGGTTGTTTAAAGAGAAAAATATAAATGTATTTAATCACAAAGAAGTCCAATACTCGTCAAAATTCATTTCTGAGCATGATGTAATGCTTGTTCCATTACTCTCTGCAGGTGGGATAAGAGTTAAAATTATTGAAGGAATGGCGCATGGAAAAGCAATTATTTCTACTAAAATTGGAGCTGAAGGTATCGATTACAAAAATGAAGAAAATATTTTAATAGCTGATTCTCCAAAAGATTTTTACAATGAGGCCTTAAAAATTATTTCTGGCAATACAGATTTTAAAAAAATAGGTGAAAATGCTAGAGAGCATGTTCTAAAAACCTATGATCAAAATAAAATATCTAAAAAGTTAGTTGGTTTTTTTGAATCTGTTTTATGACAATTATTTATTTAACATCCCGTTTTCCTTATCCAATTAACAAAGGAGATAAGTTAAGGTCCTACTATCAAATTAAAGAACTTTCCAAAAGTCATGATATTCATTTGATCTCGCTTTCAGAGAAATCTATTACAGAAAAAAATATTTTGGCTATAAATAAATATTGCAAATCAATAACTATTTATAAAATGGGTTTTTTAAAAAGGATTTTCAATCTTTTTAAAAGTTTATTTAATAATAAACCATTTCAAGTGAATTATTTTTACCATTATTCAATACAAAAAAAATTTAATACTAAAATTGCTGAAATTAGTCCTGATTACATCTTCTGTCAATTAATAAGAACAGCAATGTATGTTAAAAACAATCATACTACTAGCAAAGTATTAGACTATATGGATTCATTATCCAAAGGAATGGAAAGAAGAATAAAAATTTCAAATCTGTTCATAAAACCATTTGTAATAATGGAGTTTCAAAGACTAAAAAGGTTTGAAAATTTAGCATTTGAATTTTTTAATAAACATATAATAATTTCTGAGAATGACAGAAAAGAAATAGCACACAACAAAAAAAATGAAATTGAAATAATTGGCAATGGAATTGACACAGATTATTTTCAAAAAATAGAGACTGAAATCAAATACGAACTTGTTTTTATTGGTAACCTTAGCTACCTTCCTAATATTGAAGCTGCAAATTTTATAGCTAAAGAAGTTCTTCCCAAACTGCTTGAAAAACTTCCAAGGATAAAAATTTTGATAGCGGGAAGTAATCCATCCAATAGGGTTTTGAAATTGGCTAATAATAATATTGAAGTACAAGGTTGGGTTGAAGATATTAGAAAAACCTACAGCAGCGGTAAAATATTTTTCGCACCAATGACCATTGGAAGTGGATTACAAAATAAATTATTAGAAGCTATGTCAACTAGTATTCCTTGCATAACGTCAGAACTTAGCAACCGATCATTGAAAGCAGTGGAGAAGAAAAATATTTTAATTGGACGATCTGTAAATGAATATGTCAATCATATAACTTCACTTCTAAATGATGAGAAAAAAAGAATAAAAATCGGAGAAAGCGGAAGGAAATACGTGATTGAAAACTTCAACTGGAAAACTGCAAATGATAAATTATTAAGATTATTAAAATCTAAACAAAATTTTTAGTTGGATTATATAATTAAATTTGCAAAAAATTATCTATTAGAATGAATACAATCGAGGAAGCATTAGAAGACATAAAACAAGGTAAAATAGTTATTGTTGTTGACGATGAAGACCGAGAAAATGAGGGAGACTTTGTTACCGCTGCAAGGAATGCAAATCCTGAACTAATTAATTTTATGGCTACACATGGTAGAGGTTTGATATGTACGCCGCTTGTTGAAGAAAGATGTGATAACCTTGGACTTGAGATGATGGTAGATTCTAATAATTCACACTTTGATACTCCATTTACCGTGTCAATAGACCTAATAGGCGATGGATGTTCCACAGGAATATCTGCTGCAGATAGATCTAAAACAGTGCAAGCATTAATCGATCCCAATACAAAACCAAAAGATCTTGGTAAACCAGGTCATATTTTCCCACTAAGAGCCAAAGCTGGAGGTGTTCTTAGACGCGCAGGTCATACCGAAGCTGCAGTGGACTTAAGTAGATTGGCAGGATTTGAACCAGCTGGATTGATTGTAGAGATAATGAATGAGGACGGTACTATGGCTAGATTACCAGAACTTAAAGAAATTGCCAAAAGATTTAATTTGAAAATCGTCACCATAGAATCTCTAATTGCTTACAGAATGCAACACGAAACGTTGATAGAAGAAGTAGTTGAAGTAGATCTACCAACAAAGTATGGTGATTTCAAATTAAAAGCTTTTAAACAAACTACAACCGGTGAAGAGCACCTTGCATTAGTTAAAGGGAAATGGGATAAAAACGAATCTGTTTTAGTCAGGGTTCATTCTTCTTGCTTTACTGGAGATATATTAGGATCCCTAAGATGCGATTGTGGAGATCAATTGACTTCGGCTATGAGTATGATAAATAGAGCTGGAAAAGGCGTTGTATTATACGTTAATCAAGAAGGAAGAGGAATTGGACTTTTAAATAAACTTAAAGCCTACAAACTTCAAGAGCAAGGATACGATACTCTAGACGCTAATCTCAAACTAGGTTTTAAAGGAGATGCAAGAGATTATGGGGTTGGTGCTCAAATTCTGCGGGCAGTTGGCGTTCAGAAAATGAAATTATTAACCAATAATCCTAAAAAAAGAACTGGATTAACTGGATACGGCTTGGAAATTACAGAAACTGTTGACATAGAAATTGAATGTAACATCCACAATGAAAAATACTTAGAAACTAAAAAAGAAAAAATGGGCCATGATTTAAAAATTAAAAAAACCCGTTAACTTATTTGAAAAATTCTAATATGTTTTTTTCTATTCTTTCAATTGGGTTTTTGAAGTCAGGCTTCTCAAATTTTGTACCACTTACTTTTTCAAAGAGTTCAATATATCTATTAGAAACAGATTCAACAAATTCCTTATTCATTTCTGGAATCTTTTGACCATCCTTTCCTTGAAAACCATTTTCCATTAACCATTCCCTAACAAATTCTTTACTTAATTGTTTTTGAGGCTCTCCATTTTCTTGCCTTTGACGGTAACCGTCTTTATAAAAATATCGACTAGAATCTGGTGTGTGAATTTCATCAATTAAAAATATTTTACCATCTTTTTTTCCAAATTCATACTTTGTATCCACTAAAATTAGGCCTCTTTCATCTGCCATTTCTGATCCTCTTTTAAAAATAGCCCTAGTGAACTCCTCTAATTTCAAATAATCTTTTTCTTTAACTATACCTTTTCTTAAAATATCCTCCCTTGAAATATCTTCGTCATGCCCAAAATCTGCTTTTGTAGAAGGAGTTATAATTGGTGTTGGAAACTTTTGATGTTCCACCATCCCATCTGGCATTTCAACTCCACAAATTTCTCTTTTTCCAGATTTATAAGTTCTCCAAGCGTGACCGGTTAGATATCCTCTAATAACCATTTCTATTTTAAAAGGTTTACAAAAATGACCTATTGTCACATTTGGATCTGGGGATGAAATCATCCAATTTGGCACAATGTCTTCAGTGGATTTCAAAAACATTTTAGCCAATTGATTTAAAACCTGTCCTTTGAAAGGAATTCCTTTGGGCAAAACAACATCAAATGCTGAAATTCTATCTGTTACAATCATTGTTAAGAATTCATCATTTATATTATACACATCTCTAACTTTTCCATTATATACATCTTTTTGATTGGGAAAATTAAAATTGGTACTTGTAATTGCTCTCATTTTTTTTATTTAAATACTTTAATAATTTTTTTAACTAGAGGGTGTCTAACAACATCATCTTCATTTAGATTTACAATACTAATATCTTTTTGATTTTTAAATAAATCTAAGGCTAATTTTAAACCACTTTTTTGGTGTTTTGGCAAATCAACTTGAGTAATATCTCCAGTAACAATAAACTTTGCAGACTTACCCATTCTTGTCAAAAACATTTTTAATTGTGCTTCAGTTGTATTCTGTGCTTCATCTAAAATCACAAATGCATTGTCTAAAGTTCTTCCTCTCATAAAACCTAAAGGAGCAATTTGAATAACCTTATCTTCTAAATATTCAGTTAATTTTGAAGTAGGAATCATGTCTCTTAAAGCATCGTAAAGAGGCTGTAAATAGGGATCTAATTTTTCTTTTAAATCTCCTGGAAGAAATCCTAAGTTTTCGCCTGCTTCAACTGCTGGTCTAGTTAAAATTATTTTTCTAACTCTTTTTTCTTTAAGTGCTTTTACTGCTAGAGCAACTGCGGTGTATGTTTTTCCAGACCCAGCAGGTCCTACTGCAAATAATAAATCATCTTTTTCAATGGCATTTACCATATTAAACTGATTTAGAGATCTAGATCTAATTATTCTTCCTTTATTGCCATATATTAAAACATTGTCTTTGGAAAAATTTGTTTTTTCTAGTTGGTATTTTTTTTCAATTATTGATTTTAAAACTACGTCTGATAGAGAACCAAATTTTGAATAGTGATTTTCAATCATTGACCATGATTCTAAAAATATTTTAACATTTTTGTCATCTCCTATTACCTTAAGATCTTCATCTCTTAAGATTAATTTTAGTTTTGGATAATTGGACTTAAGGGAAGCTAGATTTTGATTTTTATCTCCAAATATTTCAGATTGTGAAGACCTAGATATATTAATTTTCTTTTGCTGCAAATAAAGAATGGTTTTAAGAAATTAAATTATTGTATTTTTGAATAACAAAGGTAATCATTAGGCATAAAATAATTAAAAAAAAACATGTTAATTACTCTTACTTCTGACATGGGACTTAAAGATTACTATGTTGCTGCAATGAAAGGCGCAATTTATAGTCAATTACCAGATGCAAAAATTGTAGACATTTCTCATAATATTCCACCTTTTGACATCTTACATGCCTCCTTTGTTTTAAAAAACACTTTTAAACAGTTTCCCAAAAACACCATTCATATTATAGGTGTAGATGCAGAAAAAAGTGAGGAAAACAACCATCTGATAGTTAAAAATCATGATCAATATTTTATTGGTGCTGATAATGGTATTTTCTCCTTAATTTTTGACAAAAAACCAGATGGAATCTGGAATATTAATATCAATTCAGAAGTTAATGATTACTCTTTTCCAACCAAAGATATTTTTATTCCCATAGCATGCCATCTTGCTAGAGGCGGATTACCTTCTGTGGTTGCTAAGGAAATTCAAGAAATTAAAACCAAGCAACTATTTAGACCTATAATTGACAACAACAGTATTAAAGCCATGGTCTGTTATATAGATAAATATGGCAACTTAATGACCAATGTTACCAAGCAAATATTTAAAGATGTTGGTAAAAGCAGATCGTTTAAAATTTTCCTTACTAGATCTGAATATAGCATTCAAAAAATTTCCAGTAAATACAATGATGTTCCTGATGGTGAAAGAGTAGCTATTTTTGGAAGTAGTGGTTTTTTAGAAATTGCAATTAACAAAGGAGTTCAAGGTTCTGGTGGTGGAGCTAGCCAATTATTTGGAATTAAAATCAATGATATTATAACCATAGAGTTTACCGAAGAATGATAGTTAGGATTGTAAAACTTATGATATCTAAAGAGAAAACAAATGATTTTTGTTTGTTTTTTAATACCAAAAAAAAACAAATAGAAGAATTTAAAGGTTGTGTAAAAGTTGAACTTCTACAAGACACTAAAGAACCTAACCTTTATTTTACTTACAGCCATTGGGAAGATGAAGAGTCATTAGATAATTATAGAAACTCTGTATTTTTTAAAAATGTATGGAATAATACAAAATTGTATTTTTGTGGGAAACCAGAAGCATGGAGTCTAAATAAAACAACCAGTGAATAATTCTAATATTATAATTACCAATATTAAAGAGTTAGTTGGAATACTTCCAAAAAATAAATTAGTGCTTGGCGGAAAAGAAATGAATGAGCTTTCTATTCTAAAAAATGCATTTATTGAAGTTCAAGAAGATAAAATTCAGTCATTTGGTTCAATGAAAGATTTAAAACTAAAAGATACACAAAATATTTTTGACGCCAATGGAGGATCTGTTTTACCATCTTGGAACGATTCTCACACCCATTTAGTATTTGCCAAATCTAGAGAGAAAGAGTTTATCGATAAAATCAATGGTCTTTCATACGAGCAAATCGCAAAAAAAGGGGGTGGTATTTTAAATTCGGCTCTTCATTTAGAAAAAATCTCAGAAAAAACACTTTATGAAAATTCTAAGCAAAGGTTGAAAAACATAATTAATCTTGGTACTGGAGCAATTGAGATTAAGAGCGGTTATGGTTTAAGCCTTGAAGGAGAATTAAAAATTCTAAGGACCATTAAGAGACTAAAAGAAACTTTTGATATTGAAATAAAATCTACATTTTTAGGTGCTCATGCATTGCCAACAAAATATAAAAATAAAAGAGAAAAATATCTTGATTTAATAATCTATGAAATGCTTCCAAACATTCACAAGGAAGGATTAGCAGATTATATTGATGTATTTTGTGAAACTAATTATTTCAACGTAGATGAACTAGATAGAATTTTAGATGCAGGAGCTAAGTTTAATTTAAAACCCAAAGTTCATGTAAATCAATTCACTTCCATTGGAGGAATCCAAAAAGCAATAGAGCATAAAGCAATTTCTGTAGACCATTTAGAAATAATGGAAGAAAATGACTACGATTCCTTAAGGAATTCATCTACAATTGCTACTCTTTTGCCATCTTGTTCATTTTTCATAGATATAGCATACGCTCCTGCAAGAAAATTAATGGACAAAAATATACCCTTTGCTCTAGCAAGTGACTTAAATCCAGGATCGTCACCGAATGGTAATATGAATTTAGTTAATTCGTTAGCATGTATTAAAATGAAAATTTTACCGGAAGCTGTTATAAACGCAAGTACAATTAATGGTGCCTATGCTATGGAAATATCTAATTTAACAGGTTCTATAACTGTTGGTAAACAAGCCAATTTAATAATAACAAAACCCATAGAATCCTATCCATACTTGTTCTATTCGTTTGGTGAAAACTGCATAGAGAGAACAATGGTAAAAGGAAAATGGAATAAATAATTAAAATAAAAAAAATGAAGAAAAGAATAATATTCTACATGGTCTGTATGGTATTTATTTCAAATAATGTAAAAGGTCAAAACATTGAAGAAAACTTAGGTAGTTGGTTGATGTATTTTGGTACACATAAGTTTAGTGAAAAATATAGTTTACATTACGAAACTCAACTAAGGAATTATGAAATAGTTTCTAATTTTAACCAGCTTTTACCTAGAGTTGGTTTGAACTACCACATTGATAAAAACACTTCTGTAACTGCAGGATATGCTTATATTCCTACACAAAAAGAATTTGATTTAGGTTGGGAAGATGAGATAGAAACTGAAAATAGAATTTGGCAACAATTTATATTGAAAAATAAAGCTGGTAATATTAATATAAGACACCGTTATCGTTTAGAACAAAGATGGGTAAAACTTGGAGAAGAAACAACTTATAAAAATAGAGCTAGATATATGCTTTCTGTAAAAATTCCTATATCAAAGAATGAACAGTCTCCCCTATTTATTTCATTATACGACGAAATATTTTTAAATATTTCTGACAGCCCTTTTGATCAAAATAGGTTGTTTGCAGCTTTGGGATACCAAATTAATAAGCAAATGAATTTTCAAGTAGGATACTTAAGGCATCGTTCTGGAGGATTAGATCTTAATCGTTTACAACTAGCAGTCTTTTTAAATACTGGCAATTAGAACTTAGACTGAACCTGAAACATAAATGTTCTTGGAGAACCTAGATTTGCTGGTCTAATTAAATAGGAATTATTAAATAGGTTTTCACACAAAAACCCTACAGTAATATCTTTCTTTAAATTGTATTTAACCCTACAATCCAATAAACTATATCCATTATTTAGAGTTAGCATTGACCTATTAATACCTAAATCTGTAGATATTAATGTGTTTTCATTAAAAAGTCCTGTTACAAAAGCATAGTCAATATTGGTCATTTTAGAATTATATTGATAGGAAAGACCAATTATTAATTTGTTTTTATAAACACTTTCTACATCTAATCTTATATTAACTTTACTTCTATACTTTAAAGTAGAGTTATTTACAGAGGAACTCGTATTAGAAAATGTATACTTTGTAGGGTTAGATTCGTTAAGTGCAATTTCAGCTAAAGAAATTTGAGCTATACCTAATGGTACTAAATCTTCAAACGAACTATCTGGATAAACTGAATGAGGATTTGAATAAGTAACTCCAAAAAGTAAACCCAAAGACCAATTATCAGAAACTAATCCGCTTGCGTTTATTGTAAACTCTAGACCGGGTATTCTTGCTTTATTTACATTTTTAGAACTAAAACCTAATCCATAAGAAGATGGTTCAGACGGACCCCATATTCCTAAAGTAAACTCCATCATATCATTATATTCCATTAAAAAACCAACTAAATCAACATAACCTTTAAAATTTCTAATCTTAATTACTTTTTTAAGTCCTAGTTCAGAAGTCCAACCAGACTCAGGAATTAAATCTGGATTATTATATAAATTTATTGGACCAATATCTCCTTTGAAATACAATTCAGTCATTGTTGGAAATCTAAAGCCCTGGCCAAAAGAAGAGCGTAAATTCCAACCATTAGATATCTCATAATTTAAACCTCCTCGAAAGACAGGCTGACCAAATTTAGTATTATTCAAATCGAAGTATTCATATCTTCCTCCAATAGAAAAATTAATTTTATTAATTTTTTGATCTAGTTGTAAATACGCACTGTAATTTAACCCTGTTATTTTACCATCTTGGGTAAATTGGGAATTGAAGCTATTGGTTTCCCCTTTTAGAGTAACTATTGTTAATCCTGAGGTAATTGTAGTATTTTCATCATGAAATTGGTTTTGATATTCGTTAAATGATAGTAGAGAATTGTTCTTATTATTAGGATTATCGTTATAAAATAAATTTCTACTTAAAATTCTGGACCTTAAAATATGTTTGAAAGAATTGTGGTAATAAGTTATTGAGGGGTCAATATAGAACCTATTCCCATTATTTGGAATATGGGTTCCTCCTAGAGGAATATAGGCATTTGTATCGTTCTGCCACATAACAAATAATCCACTTTTCCTTTGCATGTAATTTAGATTTAATCCAAATGTTACTTTGTCTTTTACAAGCTTAGAATTTACAGAAATTCTGGTTTGTTGATTGTTAATGAATTTAATATAACCTCTATCGTTGTAATGATTTGCAGAAAGAGTCAAATCCAAGTTTTTTATCTTTTCACTATGGCTTAAACTTATTCCGTTTCTAAGCATCAAAGAGTCTCCCCACCACTTATTTCTAGGATCTTTTGGACTATCCCAAAAGCCAACAAATGAACTAACTGTTGTTTGGGGCTTAAAAGATGGTGTTTTAGTTTTAATATTAATAATTCCATTTAAGGCAGAGGAGCCATATAAAGCTGAAGAAGCGCCTTTGATAACTTCTATCTGCTCAATATTTTCCATTGGAATTAAATTAAAATCTACTTCTCCTTGATCTGCAGACAAAATAGGTATTTCATCAACCATTACAAGAACTCTACTACCTGTCCCATAACTCCACCCACTTCCACTTCTTATATTTAATTGACCATCAATTAATTGAATACTTGGAACATTTCTTATTAAATCTGAAAGTGTTATACAATTTTTACTTTCAATGAGTTTAGAATCTATAACATCCATTGAAACAGTAACCTCTTCAATTTTTTGTTTGAATTTTGAAGCAGAAACAACCAATAAATTAAGTTCTGAGGAATTTTCGTTCAGTGAAACATTTATAAGCTTATTTTGATTAATATCTAGTTCAATTGTTTTTGATTCGTATCCAATATATGAAAAGGTTAATTTTTGTGATCCGGAGGGAATAGAAATCTCATATTTTCCCAATGAATTGGTGACAGTGCCAAAAGAAAAAAAGTTGGATTTCTCATTTAGAGAACCTAGTTGATTAATTTTTATTGAGACTCCAACTAGCGGTTTATAAGAAATGGAATCTTTAACAATACCAGATATTGTAAATTGAGCATTACATCTAATAGATAAAGCTAGAATTAAAATAAAGAATAATTTAAAAAACTTCATAAAATCTCTGTTAATATAGAATAATATTTAAGAAAAATTTAATAGTTGGAATTTATTTCACTTAATGGCAAACTCTTCCAAGTAATCCCTTCTTGCCATTTAGGAGCGTGCACTTTTTTTAAATAATTCATTAGCAACTTCTCTAGCTCTTTGGTTTTCTTGGGATTCTGAAAAATAAGATTACGACTTTCTTTTTTATCAGTTGTTATATTATAAAGAAATAACTCTCCATTGTCTTGAAATTTAACAAGTTTAAAATCCCCTTTTCTAACAGCAGAATGAGGCCTTTTCAAAGCAATTCCATTTTTATACGGCACATGAAAAAATATTCCATCAACTTCTCTTTTAACTTTTAATTTCGAAGGGTCTAAAAGAATAGATTTAAAACTTCCTCCATCTATTTCATTTAATTTAAAATTATTTTTTCCTGCTAAATCTTTAATGGTAGGTAAAATATCTGAACCAGAAACAGGAACCTTAGACTCATTTCCATTTTCAATTCCTGGACCTGCTATAATTAAGGGAACTCTTAGCCCACCTTCTAAACCATCCCATTTCCCCCTTCTTAAAGGGTAATTATAGCTTTTGGTATATTTTTTAGCACCTGGAATATTTGGTACGGACCCATTATCGGACATATATATTACATATGTATTATCCTCGATTCCTAATTCTTTTATTTTATCTAGAATAATTCCTAAGCCTTCATCCAAGTCTTCTGTCATTGCTGCAAATCCAGGATTTATATGTTGAGCTCCCAATGGTTTTTTTGCTTGTTTTAGAAAAGTCTCTTCTTTGGACTGAATTGAAGCATGAACTGCATAGTGGGAAATTTGCAAATAAAAAGGTTTTTTTTCATTTGAATTTTTCTCCATAAAATCAACTGCTTTTTGAGTTAGAGAAAAAATATTTTTAGGATCTTCAAGAGAGACATGATTCCATTGGGTTCTATCGTTTACAAAACCACCATCTTTATTTTTTGTTGGTCCGTCACTATTATCATATCCTAACGTTTTAGGAGTGCTACCAATTCCCCACTTTCCAAAATGGGCTGCTACATATTCATTATTGATTTTTTTTAAAGCTTTTGGAATACTTACAAATTCTTCGTGACTGATATGGCTGGTATTCATACCAACTCTAATAAGAGATAAACGAGCAGGAGTTTTTCCAAATTGAATACTATAACGGGATGGAGCACATACAGGAGCAGAAGCATAGGCATTAGAAAAACGAATTCCTCTTTGGGCTAATATTTCTAGATTGGGAGTGTAATGGTAATCACTTTTAGATAATGGCTCTGAATTCATCATTTGAACAGATGTTCCGTTCCAACCTTGGTCATCGGCTAATATAAATATGAAATTCGGAGAATTATTAGAATTTGATAATGGTTGTGAATAATATTCGGTCTTTAATGAAAAAAGAATTGTAATTGGAAAAATCATTAAAAAAGGTTGATATCTATTCATTTTTTTCCGTGATTGGTTTTAAATAGGTTCTTTTCCCATTCTCGTTATGAATATCTCCATAAGTTACATTTGTAATTCTTGGAGCTGGCTTGACATTTTCTATTTGTCTTCCTATTCCTTCTGGCTTCATATCTGCTTGAATAATTCTACGATTAATGGTTTTAATTAGCGAATCACGTATTAAACTGTAACTAAAATCTAATGCTAAATTATTGAGTTCTTCTTCATCAAATTTATGGTCATATAGTTCATATTGAAAATCGCCATTTATATCCCACTTTGTTAATCTGAATCTCTCTGTCCTTATTGAATAACCATTTCTCCATCTTGTAAGAGCACTTTTTCTTACATCTGAAGACTTGTTTTCAATAATAGGCTTTAAACTTTCTCCAACGACATGAGATGGTGAAATTATATTAGTAAGATCCATTAAAGTTGGAAATATATCTATTAATTCTACGGGACTATTAGATATTTTGGAGATGTAATCTTTACCTGGAACATTAATTATTAAAGGAACTTTTGTAGCATTATTAAATAATGTTTGTTTTTGCCAATGGCCATGTTCTCCCATATGATAGCCATGATCAGAAGTAAAAACAACAATAGTATTTTTATCAAGGCCTGTTTGCTTTAATTTATTAATAATTCTACCAACTTGAGCGTCTACAAATGAAATAGTAGCATAATATGCTTGCTTAATTTCTTTTGCTAGATCTTCCTCTAAATTTATTTGATTTTTTTTGGATCTTACAGATTTCGCTGCTGGAATAGGAATAGTTTTTAAATAATCAGGAGAACTTTCTGGGATTACTATATCGTCCTTACTGTATAAATCAAAATATTTTTTTGGAGCTACAAAAGGGGTATGTGGTCTAAAAAAACCAACAGCTAAAAAGAAATTTTCACCAGTATTTGAAAAATTTTCTAACTTTTTAATTGCCTCACTTGCTCCTATTCCATCTGTTTGTTCCTCATCTACTCCACCAGAAGCCATCCAACTTAAGGTTCCACCATATCTTCTAGGACTAAGAGTATTAATTTTATATTCTTCAAGTTTATCTCTCCCATATGGATTAATTGTCTGATCCCAGGTGTAGATATCATCTATTCCAGAAGTTCCTATGGTACTAGGATTATCGTAGTGAAAAATTTTTCCGATTCTTACAGATTGATAACCCTGTTGTCTGAACCTTTGCCCAATTGTTATTACATCTGGAACAGTATTTCTCAAGAAAATATTATTTTTAGTCATCTTAGTCTGATTGGAATACATTCCAGTCATGAAAGAAGCTCTTGATGGACCACATAATGGATATTGACAATGCGCATTGAGAAATAAGGTTCCATTTTCAATAAGCCTATCAATATTTGGAGTTTTAACAACCTTATTTCCGTAAACACCAATATCACAGTTTAAATCGTCTGCAATAATAAATAAAACATTAAGTTTTTTGTTTGATATATCAGTTATAGAAACAGAACTTTCTTTTGGTGAAATACAGCTTGAAAGAAGAAAAAAAAATAGTATTGTAAATAAGGAATTTATTTGATTCTTTATAAAAAAGAAAAGTTTATTTAAAAGGTGTGTACTAAATAGTTTGTACATGATTCAGATGATAATTAACTAAATTATCTACAGGTTTTTGAATTATATCTCCAAGAATTACTCCATGTTTATCGGCGGCAACTTTAAGTTCTTTTTCAAATATTTTACTTATAGAACCAATGAAATGTGTTTTAACAGATTTGTATTCTGGATAACAACAGACATGAATTTTAATAAATTCATTCATTCCATGCTGAATCATCTCTGTAACATATTCGTGGTGGTAATGTCTATTAATAAATTTCATAAAAGAAGCTAGATAAACATTTGCATGTGGTTTCATATATACATTTTCAAAAATATCTGCTTTTGCATTTCCAAATTGACTTTCAAAATCTTTATGAATTGAATCAGGAAGCTGGTTATATAAATAATCTTTTAATAATTTTTTTCCATAAAAAGAGCCAGAACCTTCATCCCCTAAAACATAAGCAATGGATGGAACTTCTTCTCTTAAATTTTGACCATCAAAATAACATGAATTTGAACCTGTTCCTAAAATGCAGGATATTGCAGGTTCTCCTTTATAAGTAGATAATGCACAGGCTAGTAAATCATGGTCAACTGTAATATTTGAATTAGGATATATTTTACTTAATCCAGATTTAACTATATTATTCATCTCCTCACTTGAACATCCAGCTCCATAAAAATACAATCTCTCCGCATTTTTTGAAGCCTCATAAAATTCCTTATTATTTTGAATTTCATTAGCAATAAATTCACTAGAATGAAAAAAAGGATTGAATCCCATAGTTTTATACATCCTTACCTTATTTTCATCATTGACAAGTACCCAATCAGTCTTTGTAGACCCACTTTCTGCGATTAGTATCATATATATAAATTTATAATATAGTTTTGGAATATTTTTTAAAAAAAAAGTATCAATTAATTAAGAATTTAATCTCATTAAAGTTATTTAAATTTTTAAATAAATCTTTACTTTTTGATTGAATTTTATCTGAAACAATTGTGCTGTTTAGTAAATATAAAATCATCTTGGAATAAGTCATAATTGTTAAAGTTTATAGGGACCAAAATATCTCAACTTCCGAAGACAAAGTATTCATTACATAACTTATTGGAAGTAATTCTTTATTAGCTCTTTTTAAAACATCTTCATTTTCCTTTCCAGAAACAATTAAAATAATTTTTTTAGAGTTTAGTAGAGATTTTAAATTATGAGTAAGTCTCTTTTTTGGTTGAAAAGGAGCTATGTTTAGGGAAATATCTGGATAAATTTCAGAAAGTGCATTTTCTGTTTGAACTGTATTTGGAAATAAAGATGCAGTATGGCCATCTAAACCCAACTCTAATAAAACAATAGATTTTTCATTTAAAAAAACAGAATTGGACAGTTTAGCTAAAGATAAATTGTTGTTTTCGTTTTTTAAATCATATACCAAAGGAGTTAAAGATGCCTTTTGTAATATGGTGTCTCCTAAAGCTTCAGAAATATTGTAAAAATTAGTTTCCTTGGACTCATTATCAATCCATTTTTCATCCACCAGACCAAATCTAACTTTAGACCAATTAACTTTTGAAAGTTCTTTAAATCTTTTGTACAAAGAAAGTGAAGAGGTACCACTAGAAAGTAAAACTTTTACTTCATTACTTGATTTTGTTTCAATAAGTAGGTTTACTTCAATTAAAGACAATAAATTGTCTTGTAAATCAGCAGAACTATCAAACTTTTTTGTAACCATTATATGCTAATATACACTTATTGTTTAACATACACTTAGTGTTTTGGTAATTATTGTGATATAAACATCTAATAAAAAATTAAGAAGCTACAGTAGTTTTAGAAAATTAATCATTTATGATAATCGACTCCTCAATTAAACCAAAAGAATTTCTTACTTCTCCATCCATAATTAATTTAATATTTAATTTTGTGTCATTTGGAAAAGAATTACCATCTATAATTTTAGTATTTAAAGTAGTAATACCTTTTTGAGTTTGTGCATAAAACTCTACTAATGAAAATTCACCATCTTGGTATCCATATCCTTCACCCAAATCGGAATACAATATCCCTTTTGCTGATAAATTAGAATCTAAAGACACAATGAGAGTAATAGTATCTAACGAAAAAGAATTGGTGGATACTATAGGATTACACAATGGGACTATCGCTCCAGGTCTGATTAAAACATCTGGATGGTATTTATGATTTTGACTTTTTTCACCATTTATTGAAATACTTCTCCAATTACCAGCTGGGATTTGTCCATTTTCGCTCCATTTAGGAATAATTAATAAATCGCTTCCAAGTAAGAAATTTTCTTGTTCTGTTCTTAAATATTTTTCTGCTGGATTATTAAAAAAGACTGGCCTCATAACTGGCATTCCTGTATTGGCACTTTCCCAAAACAAGGTATATAAATATGGTAATAAGCGATACCTTCTTTGCAAAGCTTCTCTTGAAACTGTTTCTACTTCTTCACCAAAAGACCAAGGTTCCTGATTTATAGAACCTTTAGTAGAATGGGCTCTAGAAAATGGATAAAAAGCTCCTACAGCTATCCAGTGAGCATATAGTTCTGGAGTTGCATTTCCAGCAAAACCTCCTATATCTGGCCCATTAAAAGGCTGTCCAGAAAGACTTAGATTCAAACTCATAGGAATAGACTGTTTTAAATGTTTCATTGAAGAATTGTTATCTCCTGTCCAAGTGGCTGCATAACGGTGTCCACCTAAAAAGTTGGACCTAGTCAATACAAATGGTCTTTTATCAGGATTAGATTTAATGATTCCATTTCTTGAAGATTCTACCATCATCATTCCATAAACATTGTGGTACCTTAAGTGTATGTCATTTTTAATATTTTCATCTCCAACATGTTTATTACTATCTGGCATGGTCCAATCCACTGTTTCAAAAACAGCTGGTTCATTCATGTCGTTCCAAACCCCATCAACTCCTTTAGCCATGAAATTCTCATACAATCCTCCCCACCATTTTGAAACCTTAGACTGAGTAAAATCTGGAAAAACACAATCTCCAGGCCAAACCTTCCCTAAAAAAACAGAATCGTTTCTTGTCTGCACCCAAGCATTTATTTTTTCTCCAGAATCATAGACAAAAAATCCTTTTTCAGCTTTAATACCAGGATCTATCATCCAAACAGATTTAAAATCGTTCTTATGTAAATAATCATTGGTTTCTTTTGGATCTGGGAAGTGAATAGAATCAAAAGTGAAAATTTTAAAATTTTGCATATAATCAATATCCATCCATATTACATCACAAGGAATATTCTTTAAACGCATTGTGTCGGCTAAAGATTTAACTCTTTCATCGGGATAATAAGAATATCGACATTGGTGAAAACCTAAGCTCCAAAGTGGAGGAAGCTCAATAGTTCCGGTAAGTTCTCCCAATTCTTTCATTACTTCTTGTGGAGAATCTTTTTCAATTACTATAATTCTAAATGCTGGTCCTTCAGATGAAAAGGTAATTCTTTCCCCTAAAGAAATCTCCATTTTCCAAGTATTATCTGCTATAACTCCAAAACTTTTACCATTTTCTCCAACCCCTAATACCCAAGGGTGTGACTGATACAGCCTTTGGCCATTGTCTTTGCCATATCCATAATTATCTGTGTTCCATAATTTAACGGTTTTTCCATTTCTAATCAAATCTCCCATGACTTCACCAGTTCCATATAAATCTACATTTGATCCGAATGAAACTTGAGCGATTTGTCTATCCGAAAATTCTGAAAAAGACACTTTTAATGAACTAGAGTCTAATACTTTTTCAAGTGGTGATGGTTCGTTGAGTATAGCAAAAGATGGAGTATGAGAAGATTTATCATAGCCTGATGGATAATAAATATTTACATTACTATTACAATTAATAATAGTTTGTTTGGTTTGTTTTTTACCACAACTAGTAATTAAAAAAGAAAAAAAGAAAAGTAAATAAAGTAGGTTTATAGAGTATTTCATTGTGTAGTATTTAAATTATTTCCTGTTAGTAATTTATTTAGATTTTAGATATTTTTAAAATCTTTCGGCTGTATTTTAATAAATATATTCCTTTTTCTAAATCTCCTAAATATATTTTTCCATCATTCACAGTACCATTTTTAATAATTTCTCCATTAATATTAAGTATATAATAATTTTGATTTTTAATATTTAAATCATCTGAAATATTTAAAAAATCAACAACTGGATTTGGAAAAATAACAAAACCATTTTCCTGAAATTCAATA
Organism: Flavobacteriales bacterium; assembly: GCA_016780365.1. GTDB lineage: Bacteria > Bacteroidota > Bacteroidia > Flavobacteriales_D > Parvicellaceae > MED-G20. The sequence goes on along the minus strand of JADHMB010000011.1, from coordinate 13,309 downwards.
GTGCTATTTGAAGAATTACAGGAGCATTTATTTTTTAAAATATTAAGATTTGGTTCTGTTGGTGCGTTGTAAGTAACTTTCACCCAACATTTTTGCCCCATTTGGTTTTCAGTTGTATTTCTTATTTTAATGGTGTATAAATCTTCATTGAGTATGGTGAAATCATGAGAAAAATCTCCTATTCCAGTAATTGAATCTATTGTATTGCAATTGCTGTCTAATAGTAATATATCTACAGATAAATTATTAAATAATGGGAAAAATTCAATATTTAAATTGCTTTGTGTCTCTAAATGGACTTTGCCAACAACCCTACATTCTTTACTTTGGTTAGGTAACATTCCTCCTTGTTGTAAGGAAGCAATATGACTATCTCCCAAATCATTGGCCATTTCCCATTCTTGAGTTATAGATTCAGAAGAATTTACATAGCTGGTTGTAATTCCATCGGGAGCCCAAATAGAATACCCTTTTCTAGAGTTATTGGCAGAGCCATCACATGGAGGAATATTAACATCTATTTTCCCGCCACCATATACAATTATAGTATTTGTATTAGCACCAGAATAATCTTTTAAAACTGTACCATCTGTCCAATTGGTTTGTACACCAATTAAGTTTTTCCAATTACTCCAACTATCATTGACAGCTATAATTGCCTTTGCATCTCTTTCAATTACCAAAGCATTGTTCTCTTGCCATCTAACAAGATAAGATCCACCTTTAAAATTGAGATTTTGATGACACCAAATAATATTGGCAATATCTGATCGTATTGGAAGTTCTATTGAGTCTTTTGGATGATGGTTAAATCTATTACTGTTGTACCCAATATTAAAAAGATCTTCAAAATAAACCATTGGCGATCCATCTAAAGCAAAGGAAATAGCATAAACTACACTTAATCTAGGATCATTGGGTTCAATTTGAGTTCCTAGTTGCTGAGAACTATTCCAACCATTGTAATTGCCATCAGAATCTAGAATTGGTCTAAATGTATCATGATTATTTACAAATGGGACTGTTCTTTGTCTATTAAGCTGTTGATAATTAGGAACCATTCCCAAATCAAATGCACCATTTCCTTGAACAATACCCACCAATGCATTTCTTAAAGAGAAATCAAATGTACCAGCTCTGTTTTGAACATCATTGCACCATTGATCTAGTTCACTAGCTCCACCTACCCACTCTCCGACTGCAAACATATCATCCGTAGCATTTGCCCATCCATTTCCATGTTGAAGATTCCATAATAAATCTTCTGAAAGATAGGTTGGGAAATGTTTAATAGCATCTATTCTAACACCCGAAAAACCAACTTGTTTTTTATACCACATTATCCAGTTTCTCATTCCATTTCTCATGTAGTCATTGGTTTGATTAGGATTGTAAATAGCGTTGGAACTCAACCCATAAGAAGTAGATTCATAGGAAATATCTGGTCCCCAATAAGGGGTATTGATTTCATTAGAGCAACAAATTAAATTATTATTGGGATAAAAGTTTTGCCAATTTTTTGGGAAACGTCCTTTTCTAGATAAATAATTTGTTGCATTTTCTAAATCAGAAGGCGTTTCGTAGCAAGAGTATCTGAAGTTTTTGTATTTACTTGTTGAACCATCATCTAATGCCATCGGATCTTGACCACCAGATCCATTCTGACTTCCTGCTCCTGTTAAATGGTTCAATACAATATCTTGGATAACATCAATTCCATTTGCTTTCATTACAGCAACCATTCTTAATAGCTGGTCTTTATCTCCCAATTTTGTTTTCAAAAACCCTTTTTGATATTTATCCCCAAGATCGTATTGGTCAAATGGAGCATAACCCATATCAATAATATTTTTATTTTTAATAGAAGGAGGAATCCAGATGGCATCAATTCCTAAAGATCGAAGTCTTGGTGCTAAATCAGAAAGGTAATCTGCATATCGATAGGAATAGTTAGAATTGAAATAATCCCACCAAAAACCTTGTAAAACAACTTGTCTATTGGAAGGATTAGATTGCGAATAATATGAATTACAGAACTGAAAAAAAAATAACGCTGCAAAAATTAAGCGACTAATAACCACTATTTTGAACAAGATTTATATTATTAACAATATCGTAAGTTGGTAACGGAAACAAATCTCTGTATTGTGGAACATCTGCACCATTTATTTCCCCACCCTTAAATGACCATAATAAGTCACTTCCAGTAAATTTATTAAATCTAATCAAATCAGTTCTTCTTGTACATTCCCAAAACAATTCTTTTCCTCTTTCTTCTAAAATATCGTCTAAGGAAACAGAACTTAAGTTGAAGTTGGTATTTCCATATGCTCTCTCTCTAACCATATTCACATAGGTTAAAGCAGTAGCTTGATCTCCATTTCTAAGTGATGCCTCAGCAATCATTAGGTATACGTCAGCTAATCTAAACATTGGAAAATCAGCATCTGCATGTTGTAACTGAGCATGAGAACCAGGATTTCCATTTTGATCAAGGTTACTAAACTTTCCTATTAAATATCCACTAGTATCTGGACAGTTTGTTAAAATATCAATCTCTAAAGTTTGGTTGCTATCTGCTTGAAACATCCAACGACTGTCCAATGAGGAATCTGAAAATGTATTGACAAATGTAGGAGTTGTTCTAAGACCATTCCATCCATTATTCATTCCATAATCACTAGCATCCATTAAGCTACCTATTGAAGCACAAATCAAGAAAGTTGTTCCTCCCCACGTTTGGGTATACTGACCGTCAAAAACTACTGGAAAAATAATTTCTGGGGATGTATGGTTATCTGCCATGAAAACATGAGCATATTGATCGTCTAAAGAAAAAGAACCATTATCGATAATTTTTTGACTATAAGTAATACAATCTTGATTTTTCTCAGTTCCAGTATACACTTCCGCATTCAAAAACATTTTTGCTAAAAGAGCATGACAAGCAGACTGACTTGCTCTTCCATATGGTGCTGCAGAAGCAGTCAACAATATATTTTCAATCGCTTTAAGTTCAGATTCAATCCAACTGAAAAGATCTGCTCTTTGAATTTGCTCAGGAAGAAAAACACCTATAGGAGATGTTTCATCAACAAACGGAACGTTACCAAATAAATCCATTGCATGGTAATAGCTTAAAGCTCTTAAAAATCTAGCTTCTGCTCTATACATTCTTAACTCTTCTTGGTCTTCATTAGAAAAACCTTTTTCTGTCATACTTTCATCTGAAGTTTCTTTAATAAAGACATTTGCAATTGGGATTTGATAATAAATTCTTGAGTACATTGCTTTTACAAAAGAATTATCTGCACTCCATTCCATTTTACACATTTCAGGAATTCCTACATCGTTCCATCTGCAAATTGCATTATCTGTTGGTAAATCTTGAAGATTCCATAAAACCCTTATATACTGAGAAAAACCTTCATCAATTCCAGCAATATCTGGATTTCCACTAGGGCCATGTAAGCCTGACAAAGACATTCCAGCATATAATTTAGCCAAAACATTTACATAATTATCTGCATCCTTATAAACATCAACTGATGAAAGACCAATAGCAGGTTCTAAGTCTAATCTTTTAGAACAAGAAAATGATATTGTCAGAGAGATTATAGTAAGGAAGTAAAAAGTATTTTTTAAAAATTTCATAAGATGTTGTATTAAAAATCGAAGGTTAAATTTAAAGAGAAAATTCTTGGTCTAGGATAAATTGTATTGTCAATTCCGCCAACCACTTCCGGATCCATTCCAGAATAATTACTAAGCACAAAGACATTGTTAATAACAAGAGCTGCATTCATTCTAAACTTATCTGAAAGTTGATTGCCAAAATTATAGCCAAGGGTAAAATAATCCATTCTTAAAAAATCTGATTTTTCTAAATAATAGCTGTTAACAGATTGTTCAAAGGATTTACCTAAAAATTCAGTTTCTAGAAAACTTGAATGTATATTTCCTGAGTTGAATGTAGAATTTCCAGATTGAAAATTTCCTGACTGAGCAGCTACATTATTGTATACATACCCACCGACTTCTGCTCTCATAGAAAACCCAGTATACCATCTTTTATGTTCTAAATTCAGATTTAATCCAAAAAACCATTTAGGATTTGGATTTCCAGATCTTACTCTATCGTCAATATTAACTATACTATCGTTATTAAAATCTGTAAACTGATCTTCAATAGGATTTCCATCCGAATCATAATTGGCTTCATAAAGAAAATATGTGAAAGTAGAATAACCAACAGTATGAATTTGAGCTGTATTTCCAAAGCCTCCAACATCGCCAACTTGAATCCCGATTGATGATGTATCTGGAACTGCAGTAAGTCCAGTTATTAAGTTTTTATTATAAGTTCCATTTACACCCAAGTCCAACTTAGTAGAATTGGAGTTTATTAACCCAAAGTTTAAATTCATTTCTACCCCCTCATTAGTCATACTTCCAACATTGGTTAATAACTGGTTGGTGAAGTTAGTCCCAGCAACCACTGGAACTGTAGCAAGTAAATCTGAAGTCTCTTTTTTATAATAGTCAAAAGAACCACTAATTCGGTCATTTAAAATCCCGAAATCTAAACCTAAGTTGGTACTTGATGTAGTTTCCCACTTGATACTGTAATCATATCCATCTGGTCTTAAAGTGGTAAAATACTGATTTCCAAATAAATATTGTGCCGTTACTGAACCTTGTTGATAATTTGCTATGTATGGATAATCAGCATAAATATCTTGTTGACCAGTAACACCATATCCACCTCTAGCCTTCAAATAAGTCAATAGTTCTGAATTTTTCAAAAATGACTCTTCACTAATAATCCAAGCTGCTGAAAAAGAAGGGAAAACTCCCCATCTTGATTCTGGACTAAATCTTGAAGAACCATCTCTTCTCAATGTAGCTGTTACCACATATTTGTCATTAAATGAGTAGATAGATCTTCCATAAAAAGAAAGCAAAGCGTTTTTGGTATCAGTTGGTATTCCAGGTGGATTTAAAGTGTCTCCAGCAATATTAAATGTAGCATACGCAGGTCTTAATGTAGACCATTCCTGAAAAGAATAACCAGTAGTTATATCAATTCTGTGTTTTTTAGCTTTTTCAGCATTCGAATAATTTAAAAACCCATCAATAAGCTGATTAGATTTATCCATTTTATATTCGCTGAAATAACCTCCTTGCTGAAAACTAGATGCTGCTTGAATTGGAATAGTAACACTTCCATTTGAAGATGCAACATCTGTCCCAACATTAATTACTGCTTTAAGCTCTGGCATAAAATGGGCTTTATAGGTTAGTTTTGCATTACCAATAAACCTACTTACATTACTAATATCATCTTTCTGCATAATCAATCCAAGAGGATTTCTTATAGCAAGAGGAATTGGGTTTCCTGCTTGTCCACCAGCAGAATATAAGAATTCATAATAACCTCCATATGATGTATCACCAGAATAAACTGGTAAGGTAGGATCAAATCCATTGGCAGACCAAATAGCCGATTGATCAGCAAAAAAGTTATCTGTTTGAACGTATCTTGTATTTACATCTAATTTTAAATGGTCGTCTAAAAAAGAAGGAGATAAATTCAGTGAAGCAGAATATCTGTCTAACTTATGTCTTTTGAGCAAACCTTCCTCATGCTTACTCCCAAAAGAAAATCTGTAAGGTAAATTCTTAATTCCTCCTGAGATAGACAAATTATTCTCATTTATATAAGCATTTCTATATATCTGCTTTTGCCAATCTGTAGAAGAATCTCCCAATTCATCAATTTGATTTGCAGTTCCAAATTCATTTATAACGTCTCTATATTGGTCTGCAGTTAGCGGCGTAGCATATTTTGCAATTGTAGATAAAGAATTATTGGTAGTAAACTGTACTTTAAGTTTGTTATCTACCCCATTGCCTCTTTTAGTAGTAATTAAAATTACACCATTGGCTCCCCTAGAACCATAAATTGCAGTAGCAGAGGCATCTTTTAAAACTAGAAAGGATGCAATATCATTAGGGTTAATCAAATTTAAAGGGTTTGCAGCACCATCAATGCCACCATTATCTAATGGAACACCATCAATAACAATTAGAGGATCGTTACTAGCATTAATTGAAGTTCCACCTCTAATTCGTATTCTACTTCCTGACCCAGGGGCACCATTATTAGAGTTAATTTTTACTCCAGGAATTTTTCCCATAATTAATTGTTCTGGGGTTGTAACAGAACCTTTATTAAAATCTTTATCACTTATTAAAACTGCTGAACCTGTAATGTCTTTCGTTCTGGCTGTACCATAACCAATAACTACAGTTTCGTTTAATAATAAAGCATCTTCTGTCATAGTAAAGTCTTTGACAGTATTGGATCGAATAGTTAAGGATTCGGAAATAGTTTTAAACCCCACTATAGAAATAGTCAAATTATAATTGCCTTTTTCGATATTTATAATAGAGTATTGTCCATTAATATCTGAAGTTGAACCCGAGGATGATTCTTTTAAAAATACAGATGCACCAATTACTGGTTCTCCGCTGTTATCAATTATTTTTCCACTTAAAGAATATTGAGAATAAATATTTCCAGAAAGTAAAACTATTGTCAATAATATTAATTTATTAATATGTTTTAAATACATTATAAAATATGTTTGGTTAATTAACTTAGAACCAAATTTAAGTTTTTTTTAACGTCATAATAACGTTAAGTATATTTTTTTTTTATATTAGAGAAAATATAAATTATAAAACATGAAAAAAATATACCTTTCTCTTTTTACTTTTTGCTGTTTATCTATTGGATTAACAGCCCAAAACAATGCTGCAATCAGTGCTTGCTTAAGTGGTTCTGACGTTAGTATCTCTTTTGACAACTCATTAAACTGCGCAGCTGCTCCAGGAAGCTTATCTGGAATGGCAACTATTGGTTTTCACTCTGGTGCAGACTCTTGGTCTACAGTTATAAATTGGGATGCTGCTACAGCTGTTCAAGCAACCAACGACGGATCAGATGTCTACACTTTAACTATGGATCCTGCTACTTATTATGGTGTTGCCGCCTCTACAGTTCACTTTGTTTATAATAGCGGACCTACTACTGCAGCAACAAGTCCTTGGGACAATGAAGGCAAAGATGACGACGGAGCTGGTGGTTGTGCAGACTTTATGGTAGATGTAGCGTCTTTAACTCCATGTTCAGCAACTGGATTTAATGAAGTTACTCTAAGCGATGTGATTAATGTTGCACCAAATCCTGCAAATGAAATGACAAATTTCAACGTTATTTTAAGAAATAATAAAGAAGTTAGCATTCAAATATTTGATATTACTGGTAAAATGGTGGACAATATAAATAGAGCTAATTACTCTAAAGGAGTACATTCTATTTCTTACAACACTACCAATCTTACAAATGGTATTTATATCTACCAAGTAATTACTGGAAAAGAAATAAATTCAGGAAAACTAATTGTAAAATAGTCTAGTTTTTATTTTAATTAAAAGCTCCTTCGGGAGCTTTTTTTATATCTTGAAATATGATAAAGAAAATTTCATTTATTTTCATCTTTTTATTGGTTCATCAACTTGGAATAACTCAAATTATTCAAATTAGTCCAGCATTTCCTACAGTGAATGATGTGGTAACTATTCATTATAACGCCTCTCAGGGAAATGGCGGATTAGTTGGAGTAACTCCAGTTTATACTCATACCGGTATAGTTACTCAAAGTGGACTTCCAAGTAGCTGGTCTTATGTCCAAGGGAATTGGGGTCAAGCAGACACAAATGTTCTTATGACTGATTTGGGAAATAATATACATGAGATTGTTATTGATATAGACCAATATTATGGATTTCCAAACGGAACCAATGTTGCTAAATTGGCATTTGTATTTCGAAACTCCGATGGTTCGTTAGAAGGAAAAACTGCAACTATGGGGGATATATTCTACCCTATTTACCCAATTAATGGAGGTTTTCAAGCTGCTATTTTCAAACCATATTCCGACTTGTTAGTTAATTTAAATGACACTATTTCTATTAGCGGACAATCAAATTCAAATGCTACTCTTCAACTATTTGATAATGGAGTGCTAGTAGCAGATACTACGAACACAACTGTAATAGAAAAAGATATAATTATAAATTCTTCCGGCGATCATCAAATTATATTGGTGGCAGATGATGGAAGTACCATTTTAAGAGATACTGTTAATTATGTAGTTATTCCAGCACTAAATTTAGTAGATCCACCAAATGGATTAGTAGATGGAATTAACTATATAAACGACTCTACGGTTACTTTGAAATTTTATGCACCAGAAAAAACAACAGTTAATTTAATCGGTGATCATAATAACTGGATGGTAAATTCTTCTTCCTTTATGTCTTTATCTACAGATAGTAATTATTGGTGGAAGACTATCTCAGGATTAAATCCTGGTGGAAAATACACGTATCAATATCTAATAGATGGTGTTATTAAAATTGCAGATCCACTTAGTCCATTGATTTTAGATCCTAATAACGACGCAAATATTGGAAGCTTTAATTATCCCAATCCCATTCCCTATCCATTGAATTACACCAACGGTTTTGTAACTGTTATGGAACCTGGGAAAACTGCTTATAATTGGACAAATAGCAACTTTATTCCACCAGATAATAAAGATTTGATAATTTACGAGCTATTAGTTAGGGATTTTGTTTCCACTCATAGTTACCAAACATTAATAGACACTTTAGATTATTTAGCCGAACTAGGAGTTAATGCTATTGAATTAATGCCACCTGGAGAATTTGAAAATAATGAAAGTTGGGGTTATAATCCAAGTTTTCATATGGCATTAGACAAATACTACGGAACACCTGAGCATTTCAAGGCATTTATAGACTCTTGTCATGGTAGAGGAATAGCTGTTATAAATGATATTGTATTTAACCAAGCTTTTGGACAAAGTCCTATGGTTAATTTATATTGGGATGGATTGAATAATCGACCTGCTGCCAATAACCCTTGGTTTAATGAAGTATGTCCACATCCTCCTTATTGTTGGGGTTACGACTTTGACCATTCTTCAGATGCAACTAAAAACTTTATGGACAGAGTAAACCATTATTGGCTAGATGAATACCATATAGATGGATTTAGATTTGATTTCACCAAAGGATTTAGTAACAATTCTAATAATTACGATAATGATAGAATTAATCTTCTTAAAAGAATGGCAGATACGATATGGTCAAAACATCCAGATGCATACGTAATTCTAGAACATTGGGCAGATAATAATGAAGAGAAAATATTAGCCAATTATGGTATGATGTTATGGGGAAATGTCACCCATGGCTATCAAGAATCGGCAATGGGATATCCTGCAAATTCCAATCTTTCTTGGGGGGTTTACAAATATAGATTGTGGAACGAACCCCACTTAATATCTTATATGGAAAGTCATGATGAGGAAAGAATAATGTATAAAAACATTACTTATGGGAATACAACAGGACAACAAAATGCCAAGAACTTACTTAACGGACTTAAAAGGACTGAGGGTTTGGCAGCTTTAATGCTTACTACACCTGGTCCTAAAATGATTTGGCAGTTTGGAGAACTTGGTTATGATATTTCAATAGATTACATATGTAGAACTTGTAATAAGCCCATATTATGGAATTATTTTACTGAAAATAGTAGAAAACGACTGTATGATGTGTACAAAGCATCCATAGAACTTAGAAAATCACATCCTGTTTTTACTGGTGATGACTTTACTTACAGTTTAAATGGCGCAGTAAAATCTTTGAAATTAAATGACCCTAGTATGGATGCAGTTGTAATTGTAAATATTGATGTCAACCCTCAAGACAAAACAATAGATTTTCAACACAACGGTTGGTGGTATGAATATTTTAGCGGAGACAGCATTCAAATAAATGGAACTTCCATAATCTCTTTAGATCCTGGAGATTACAAAGTTTTTACAGATTTGAAACTTGACAAACCTGAAATATTAAATACTCTAGGATTTAATGAATATGAAATAGCCAATTGGGATGTAAATATTTTCCCAAATCCGTCTAGAGATTTTTTAAATATTACAATCAATGGAAGTAATTCTAAAGACATAAAATATACCATTTTGAATTCTCTTGGTAAAATTATATATCAACAAACTGGAACATTCAAACGACATCAAATAAATATTGAAAACTTATCTATTGGTAACTACTTTCTTATTCTTGAACAAGACAATTACTTAACAAGTAAAGAATTTGTTAAATTTTAATACTTTAGCTCTAAAAGAAGGAAAGATTTTGAATTAATAGAAAAAGAATTATTAATATTTAAATTTTTACCATTTACTATATCCACAGCTAATTTATTGGATAATTTGGAGTTGACTTCTTTAAAATAGTTATTTGGAATGATTTTCTTTTTCTTGCTATCATTGTTCATTACCAATAGAACAATACTTCTTTTATCATACCTTAATATAGAATAAAGTTCGTTTTCAAAGGAAGGTGCAAAATGTTTTAATCCTCCAGAATGTATTGCGGAACAAGTCTTTCTCCAATTAAGAAGGTTTTTCAAAAAAGCCTTAGCCTCTATCTGTTTATCTGTTAAAAGATCTGTAAAAGCATTCTTTTTATCATGATCCCATCCTCCAGGAAAATCTTCTCTTAAAACACCATGATCACCAGGTTTAGAACTGTCAGAAACTAAAACTTCAGTTCCATAATATATCTGAGGGATTCCTCTTGTAGTTAACAAAAAAGAATGGGCCATTTTCCAATAATCTAAATCATGATTAAGCTGGTAATATACTCTAGACATATCGTGATTGTCAAGAAATACTACCATATTCTTTGGGTTTGGATATAAATAATCTTGAGCTAAATTTTTATATAAAATTGATAATCTATGATCCCACTTCTTTTCTTTAGGCTGAAAAGATTTTATAATGGCATCGTTTAAAGGAAAGTCCATAAGAGATGGAATATTTGATGGGTATTTTTGATTAATTACAGAATTATTTTCTTTCTTTTTTGTCTCATTTGGCTTTTGCCAAAGTCCTAAAATGGACTTATCCACAGTCCACTCCTCCCCCACAATATTAAAACCAGGGTATTCATTTTGAATGGTATTATTCCAAAAATTTAAAAATTCTCTATCAGAATAAGAATAAGTATCTACTCTAAATCCTGATAATTGGGCATATTCTATCCACCATAGTGAATTCTGAATTAAATAACGAGCTAAAATAGGATTTCTCTGATTTAAGTCTGGCATAGCTTTTACAAACCAGCCATCAGTAAAATCTTTTTTGTCAATATTTACAGCATAGGGATCATGAAGTGATTCTCTGTTATGAGTTGTGTTTTTATAAATATTAGCATTGTTAATCCAATCCTCAGATGGCATGTCTGTCATCCACCAATGGTTAGATCCTATATGATTGAGAACAACATCTTTGATAAGTTTAATTCCTTTTTCTTTAGCCTTTAGAGAAAGTTCTTTATAAAGTTCATTGGTTCCCATTCTAGGATCAATTTTGTATAAATCTGTAATAGCATAGCCATGATAAGATAGGTTTTTCATGTTATTTTCTAACATAGGCGTTGACCATATAGCTGTAAAACCCATATCCGAAATATAATCTAGGTGATTTATGATGCCATTAATATCACCACCGTGTCTAGAAGAAGGTTTTCTTCTATTAATTTTCTTTTCTCTAAGGGAAGAAACAATATCATTTTTCTTGTCTCCGTTGGAAAATCTATCTGGTGTAATTAAATAAATAACATCTGAAGAATTATATGTATCCTTAGCAAGGATTCTTTTAGACTTTTTCAAAAGTTGATAATTATACTTTTCGAATAATTTTCCTTCTTTAGAAAACTCAATATCGAAACTAAATGCTTTCGATCTTTCAAGAATTTGGATTCCTAAGACAATGTAGTTGGAGTTTTCAAGGTTAATAGTTTTAATTAATTTAATTCTTTCATCTGAAATATTAACATCACACTCTCCAACCTTATCTCCATGAACAAGAATTTCAAATTTTGGAGAATTCATATCTACCCACCAATTTAAAGGCTCTACATGAAATAAAAAATCTTGTCCATAAAAATGAAAATTAAAAGTTATAATTAAAAAAAGTAATTGGAATCTTCGCATAATATTTAATAGTTACAATTTAATTTAAATATAAAAAAAAGTTATATTGTTAAAGCGTTATTATGACATTAAGTAATTAAATAAAAATTATCAAAGAAAAAGTAAAAATATCAAAACTAAACCCTAACATTTCTGTAGACTGTGTGATTTTTGGGTTTAACGGGGATCAGATTTATGTATTACTTATTGACAGAGAAAATCAATTAAAAAATGTGATTTCAGAATATGCTTTACCTGGAAATTTAATACGTGACGATGAAAATCTTGACATGGCTGCTGAAAGAGTATTAAAGGAACTAACTGGACTATCGGTCATCTACCTAGAGCAATTTGGCGCATTTGGAGATCCAGATAGAATTAAAAAGAAAGAAGACCAACCCTGGTTAAAAGCCGTTAGAAGTATTCCAAATGCTAGAGTGATTACGGTTGGGTATTATTCTTTAATAAGAATGTCAGATTACGAACTTAATCCATCCTCGTTTGCTAAAAATGCAAAATGGATGCCATTAAATAGCATAAAAAAACTACCGTTTGACCATTTAAAAATTCTTAATAGCAGTATTGAATTCCTTAGATCAAATACTAAAATAAAACCGATAGGATTTAATTTACTCCCAGAAAAATTCACGCTAAACCAAATGCTAAAACTTTATGAAGCCATCTTTAACAAGAAAATCGACAATAGAAACTTCAGAAGAAAAATTATTAATCTAAATATTTTAGACAAATTGGAAGAAAAGCAGTCGGGAGTAGCTCACAAACCTGCCAATTACTACAAATTCAATAAAAAAAGATACGAAACCTACCTAGAAAGTGGGTTCTTTAAATTTGAATTCTAAACTATTAAAGTTTAATTACTCTTTTTAAAGGGATGTGGTTCTTTGTTCCTAAATATCCGACTGTATAAATTCCATTGGGAATATCATTTAAATCAACCTCAAAATAGTTATATCCTCTATTAAGTTCAATTGAATTTGATTTTACTATTGATCCTTTAAAGTCTCTTAAAACTAACTTAATATCATCGCCCTGGTAATATTCCATTTCAAACTCTACAGAAATTCTATTGGTAGTTGGATTAGGATAAATATAGTAGTCTTCTACTTTACTTTCACAAGTAACTGCAAT
>JADHMB010000010.1 GCA_016780365.1 Flavobacteriales bacterium | reverse complement strand
ACCTAAAAACATAGGAATTTCTAGTTTTTCGGGAAATTTCTTTATTTTACCATTTATATTAAGAGAGGAAATCATTTCGTCAGATTCATCTTTGGATGTAAATTCACTTAAGGCTTTTTCATAATAAGAATTCTGATAATCTAAAGGTCTTAACTCTGGAAATTCAATTATTGTCTTTGCTAGTTTGTCTAATGCATCTGCACTAAAGTGGAAGTTAAGCATGGTAGAGGTCTTAAAATCCGTTTCCCATTTTTTAGGATTGAATTTTATTTCTCCTGCTGGTTTTAATGAAATCTGATCTAAATCAATTGCAAAATTAAAAACACCATCAGATTTCAATCTACAATTTTCTATATTAAGAGAAGTGTAATTCCCAGGCATAGTATACTCAATTAATTTTTCTGAATTGGACAATTGATATTCCTTTCTTTTAGAATTATATCTCAAAAACCCATCTGCATTAATCATTCCTATATGATTGTCATTGGTTTTAGAAGATAAAAAAGTAGAATAAAGAGACAACGAATCTGTATTGTTAAATACAAGACCAGAATAAACATTATTGAGATTAGAATTTTTAGTACTTGAATCGAGCTCTATTGGAATTAGAATATCCAATGGATCTATATTGGCAGTGAAACTAATCCATTGTTGTGGAATATTTTTACAACTATGAACAATTTGAGTAAATCCAGAAAATTCTAAACCAGGATTGGTAGAAACTAAATTAACATCTCCATAGAAACTATAATTGGGACTAAGTTTGAAATCTTTATTTTTCTTAATAAAGCCTGTTCCATGGGTTTGATCCGTGGTGTCAGGTCTCATTTCAGAAAAGAAAATATTTTGTTTGGTACCATTTAAGTCCACATAATCGTAAATTCCTGATGCAGTATAATCGTGTTTGGTATTAATTTCCACATCTGCATCGTAAATTTCGTAATATTTAGTTACATCATTGGTCAAAATAAAAGCATTTTCTAATGGATCAATTTTTGCTTTTCTTCTTATAACAATTCTACCACTGTCTGGTCTAATTCTAGAATCTGCAACTTTTATAAATTCAATCTCGTTGCAAATAATTCTTTTCTTCTTAATATCAAATCTTGCCTTTGCAGAACCAAAATTCAAAGAGTCCTGGTCTGGTTGAATAGAGAAAAAATTGGAAGTTTGAAGGTCTAAATCTGTATCAATATTAATATCTGCCTGAGCTTGTTTACTATTCTCCAATTCTAATTCATCGTTGTCCATATACCAGTTAAATTGATCCATATAGCATATGTATTCGTTTTCTGGAAACGTAACAAAACTTTCCCCAGAATTAGATTTAAACTCCCCCATTCTAGTTTCAAAATCTACTCTTCCATTTAAGTTCTGAGTTTTAAAAGATAACTCATCTAGATTACTGTTCTGGGAAAGCAGCCTAAACTCACAAGTATCCGCTAAAATGGCATCGGTTTCGTAAGTGTATTCATAAGATTCGACTTCTCCGGAACCAAATCGCATAATCCCACTTCCTAACATACCATCATAACCTAATTTTAATCTTCCATTTAAATATGCCTCTGCCCCTTCAAAAAAGTTAAAATTAGAATCAATAGAATATGCATAAAGTAAATTCTGCTCAGGAATATATGAAACCTTACAATCTTTACCTTCAATAAGAGGAATTTCAGGATCTTCAACTTGTTCTTTGTTATTATAGGTATGAGCTATAGCAGCAACTGAATCTGGGAAAAAAGTTATGTCATCTGAAATTGCAGTAGAAGTGTAAAACTCAATAGTTCCTGTACCTTTTAATCCTTCGTTGGAGAGCCTTATTTCATTATCATAGCTTGCTAGTTGATCGTAGATATTAAATCCATCCTCTGGCGTATTTCTTATGAAGCCCAAAGAATAATCTGGCATAATCTGTAAAGACTCTTCAAATTCAGGAAAAATACCTCCTGAAAAAAATTGTCCGTTTAAGTCAATTCCGTTATCAGTGAAATTATCTAAACTATCCATTAAGAAAGGATTCACTATGAATTTAAAGTTTTCTCTCTTGTAAAGTCCATTTTGTATAGATGGATCATCGTAATAAATATAAGTTTTTGTATTAGATTTAAATGTTGGAAATTCATGGTATGAAGTATCTAGTCCAGACTTATTGGAAGGATTGTCAATTTGAATATTGCCTTCCAGATTCTCAATTTTAGATTGCAATCTTATTAATTTTCCTTTTCTCTTAGATTCTTTATAATTCGCCCAAATAAACATGGAGTCGCATTTGGGTAATTTAAGTTTAAAATCGTCGTAAATAAAAGAGAAATCAAAACCGTAATATTGTGTTTTTCCAGCAGTTATTAAACCATCAAAGTCTAAGTCTCTATTCTTTTTTAAAGTTAGTCTTCTTGCTCCTGGTTTAATCCAAACTTTATTTTTCAGACTAAGTACTACCCTTTCTACTCCAAAAATATTTAAATCAAATGAGGAAAGACTAAGTTTTGCATTGGTTTCAGCATCAGAATTAATAATTAAAATATCGTAATCTTTTTCTCCAGACCTATTTTCAATATAATTGAACAACTTTTCACTACAGGTAATTATTTTTCTTTCCGAATCGTAATTTATAAATCCCTTCTCTGTCAAATTAAATAACATGAATTGTAAATCATTTACACTCTTTACCAAATATTTTGCCAAATCATTTAAAGAAAAGTTATTGGAGCCACATATATTTGCATATCGCTTGATAGAGACTAAAATATTTCCTCTTTCGGTATTTAAATTGTCGTAACTTTTTACATCGAAAAAATTCAAACTAGCAAATTGTGCAGTTTTAATACTTTTTGTTCCTTTTGGTGCAGAAAAATTAATTAATGGCTCGCCTAATTTCCATGATAAAGTCTCAACGTACATATCTAATTTATGGTAACTATTGTAGAAAGGAGCAGCAAGGATACCCTCTTCTCCTCTAGACAAGGTAAGAGTTTTGGTATTTTCAGAAAAAACTAAGTTGGAGGCTGGATGAATAATAGAGTCAGAATCTATAGAAAATTTTACTCTTGCTTTATCGGAAGTAACACCTTCATCATTAATTATAAAACCAATGGACTCGGCTACTAAGATTTCTTTTCCATCATAACTGAGTTTTAATTTTGAAAGGTTATTAATGGTTCCTGATCCGTATAAGTTCCTACCACGAATTGTAAAACCACCATCAAACTCGACATTTTTATTGTTATTGACATTTTTAATGTTAAGCCTTTTACTGTAAGACTCAAATGCAGGATAAATAACTTTTGAATATCCACGAAAAGATAAAACCTTTTCAGTTAATTTCCCCATTATTGGATAGTCAAAATAACTGCTATAAAACAAGACTGAGTCTATGTAATAAGATGAACTTTTAAGACCAATATTGTAACTATTAACTTTTGCATAATAAATATCTTTGTCTTTTTTTGCTCTTTGCCAATCAATTTTGCCTCCATTTCCATTCCATAGGGAAGTAAGAGGGAAAAACTGTCCAGAAGTATTTCGAATTACAGAACTATCATTCTTTGAAAAACACCTTAAATCAACTTCATTAAATATAAATACTGGAAGTTTTTTAACAAATTGAATATCAAAATTATCTTTTTTAGAAACTTGCCATCTAGTAGCAGCTTTCTGTGTTCTTGAAGTAACATAAATAGTACCATCTAAAAATAAATTATTGGAAACTTTAAGAAAATCTTGCACTCTTTTATTGTTGTACTTTTTTATAACATTATCAAGGGTACTATTCCATTTTTCAAAATTTTCAGAACTCATTCCAGAATTAGAATAATTATATATGGCGTTAAAATAATTTATGAAATCTGGATATACATTTAGTTTCTTTTCTTCCATTGAATTTAACGAAGCATAAACTAAAGCTTTATTATCTGGAGTAAAGAAATCCCCTAGCCATAAAGGTTCAAAAGATTTTATATATTTTTTTGCTTTTGTTTTGTCGTAATTCCCGATAAATGCTTGAACATCTTTAAGAAATTTTTCTGGTTCAGGTGTGAAGGACGACTGAGACAAAGCTTTTGAAAAAAAACTTGCAAAAAATAAAATAGTTAAATAGACTTTAAATTTCATAATTATTTTTTTGTCATAACCAATAATGCCCACTGGTTTTCTAAATCTGAATATAAAATTTTTAATCCACTTTTAATAGATAAATCTTTAATGTAATGAATATCCGATTCGAAAAATCCTGAAAAAAGTACCATTGAGTTTTTCTTCATCACTTTTAAAAAGTTTGTAAATTCTTCTATAATTGTATTCCTATTTATATTAACAAATAGAAAATCATACTTTTTATTGGGAATACTATCTCCACCTCCATCAATAATTTTTATGGCTTTACAATTATTAGTTGCCAAATTTTGTATTGCATTTTGATTTGCATTTTTATCAATTTCCACTGCGTCAATTTCCTTAGCCCCAAGCTTTTCTGCTAATATTGACAAAATAGCTGTCCCGGAACCAAAGTCTAATATGGTTTTATTTTTTAAATCGTGTTTAAATAAATCTTTAGCCATTAAACGGGTAGTTTCATGGTGACCAGTTCCGAAAGACATCTCTGGATTAATAATAATATCGTACTTTTTATTAGAGGGTTGGTGAAATGAAGCTCTTACCTGACAATTTTCATTAATTGGAATCGGTTCAAAACTACTTTCCCATTTTTTGTTCCAATTTTTGTAGGGATGATCAATTGCTTTAAATGAAATAATAAAAGCACTGTAATTGTCCAGTAGCTCTTGAAGCTTTTTCTCATTGTAATTAATTGATGGTATGTAAGAACTTAGAATATTTAAGTTCTCTTGAAATGCATCAAAACCTAAATCTGCAATTTCTTGTATAAAAACATCTATTATCGGAACTCTTTCTTTTAAAACGAATTGAATTTCTATATAGTCCAAACTAAAAAGAATTTATAATAGCTTCAAAACTTGCTGAATCTAAAGAAGCTCCACCAATTAAACCACCATCGATATCTTTCATAGAAAATAATTCTTTGGAATTAGAGGGTTTACAGCTTCCCCCATAAAGTATAGATGTTTGATTAGAAATGTCCTTACCAAAAACTTCTGAAATAAGGCCACGAATAAAAGAATGCATGTCTTGAGCATCTTCAGGGTCAGCTGTAAGTCCAGTTCCTATAGCCCAAACTGGTTCATAAGCGATAACAATTTTACTAAATTCTTCTGAAGAAAGATTACTTAGAATTTGTGAAAGTTGAGACTTTACAACATTAAAGTGATTTTTACTTTCTCTATCTAAAAGAGATTCTCCACAGCAGAAAATTGGAGTGATGCCATGCTTTAAAAGCATTTCGACTTTTTGAAAAATAAGTAAATCTGTTTCTTTGTGAAAAGTTCTTCTCTCAGAGTGCCCAACAATTGCAAAACGTAAATTTATTGAGGAAAGCATTTCTGCAGAAAATTCCCCAGTAAAAGCGCCGTTATTATTAGCAGATACATCTTGGGAAGAAATACTTACTTTTGATGCATTGCTAAAACTATCTAAATATATAGAAGCAGGTGCAATAATAACCTCTACATCATCTGGATAGGTTTTAGATTCTAAGTCGTTATATAAAATATCTGCCTCAGACTTATTAAGATTCATTTTCCAATTACCAGCAACAATTTTTTTTCTCATTTTTTAAAGGTATTTATACTCAAGTGATTGAAGGAGCAATTCAGGGTCAAAAGCACTATCATTAGTTCCATTAAATTCTTTTAAAATATTACCATTCCACATATAAAAAATACCTGGAGTATCTCTTTCCCAAGTTAGGACATCGTAAAAAGTTGAAATATCTAATACAATATAATGGTACTGACTTCCTGCATATTCAAAAAATTCAGGAATCTTATCTACTTCTTCATCCATGAAAACAATTTCAACTTTCGGAAAATTCTCTACTATTTTAGACAACGAATCAATGGATCTAACAGCTGCTCTACAATGGTCGCAACCTGGTGCAAAAAAACATAAAATAAGTCTTCCATTATCTGCAAATGGTAAGGTTTGACTAAATTCAGATTTCATTTGTTTTGGTCCTTCTAGAAATGAATCTTCTTGAATTTGATAATTATTAGAATCAATAGTAACATTATCAGAACTCTTTATAGGTACTAAAACCATTATTCCAACAACAAAGAATAGATATATTAGAAACCCATAAAATATTTCAATTTGCTTTGATTTGTCCTTAGATACTAATCTATTTAGAATAACCAATAGCCCAATTGCAAAAATATTTTTTAAGATGGCTTCTAAAGGTGTCATAGGCAACAGAGTACCAAAACAACCACAATTACCACTATTTCCAGTTAAATAAATTTGGATGGCTAAATGCATACAAAAAGCTGCAAGCACAAATACAGTAAGAGGAATAACAATTCTTTTTAAGTAAAACGGTAATAAAATTAATATTCCAATAGAAAACTCTAAGGCAATTAAAATTCTAGATAGGTAGGAAGAAATTTCAGAACTAAAACCTAACGGAACTAGTTGTTTTGCTTCAAAAGTTGTTATTGAAAAGTAGGCAGAAGGATCGTGGTACACTTTTGCATAAGCAGATACCAAAAACAACAGGGAAACTACAATTCTTATTATCCAAATTCCAATTAATTTATTATTCATATTTATTAGTTAAGATGAATCATTGCAAATACACTGTAATTGATCATATCGTAATAATTTGCATCAATTCCTTCTGAAATTAATGTTTTGCCCTTATTGTCTTCAATTTGCTTCACTCTTAAAACTTTCATTAAAATTAAATCAGTTAAAGAAGAAACCCTCATATCTCGCCATGCCTCGCCATAATCATGGTTTTTTTGTTGCATTAAGTTTTTGGACATTGATATTTTTTGATTGTACAATTCTACTACTTCATTGGAGGGAATCTCCATTCTTTTATCGCTGTTCAAGTCTATTTGAATTAAAGCCATTACACAGTAATTTATTATTCCTATAAACTCAGATTCTATCCCTTCGTCTACTTTAGAAGCTCCGGTTTCTTGAATAGTTCTAATTCTATTAGCTTTAATAAATATCTGGTCGGTTAATGAACTTGAACGAAGAATTCTCCAAGCAGTTCCGTAGTCAATGGTTTTCTTTTTAAAAATCTCAGTACATTTGACAATAACGTTATCGTACTGTTCAGAAGTATTAGACATAAATTTTAAAAATATTTTTTACGCTTGAAAGATACATATTTACTTGATAATTATTCCATAAATTTTAAGGGAAATCTCATAAGTTTGAATAGACCTGTGGTGATGAGTATTTTAAATACTACTCCAGATTCTTTTTTTGATGGTGGAAAATACAATTCTATAGAAAAAGCACTTAAAAAAGTAGAGAAAGATTTAAATCAAGGTGCAACCATTATAGATATAGGAGGATATTCCACAAAACCAGGCGGAAATAAGGTATCAATTGACGAAGAAATTAGACGTACAATTCCCTACATAGAAAAAATAGTTGATACTTTTCCTGAAATAAATATATCTATTGATACTTTTAGAGGGAAAGTTGCTGCTTTAGCAATAGATGCTGGTGCAGGAATGATCAATGATATATCCGCGTGGAATATTGATAAGGAAATGTTTGAAACTATCAAAAAATACAATGTGCCTTATGTTCTAATGCATATGAAAGGAGAACCAAAAAACATGCAAGACAATCCTAGGTATGAAAATGTAACTAAAGAAGTTATTCAATTTCTTTCTGAAAAGTTAAATATGCTAAATTCTCATGGGATAAGTGATGTTATTATAGATCCTGGTTTTGGTTTTGGCAAAACAAATGCAGATAATTATAAATTATTGAAAAATATTGAATTATTAAAAGTGTTTAAAGCACCTATTTTGGCTGGAATAAGTAGAAAGTCTATGATTTATAAAACGTTAAAAATCAATAAATTATATTCTATTAACGGAACTACTGCTTTAAATATGTTTGCGCTTTCCAAAGGTGCTAAAATATTAAGAGTTCACGACGTGAAACAAGCTATGGAATGTATATATTTAAACGAGGAAATTAATTGTAATTAAATGAAACTTTCTGTTGTAAATACCGGATATTTTAAATTGGATGGAGGTGCAATGTTTGGAGTTGTTCCAAAAAAGTTATGGATTAAAACAAATGAGCCAGATCAAAACAATCTATGTACATGGGCCATGCGGAGCTTACTTATTGAGAATGGAGATAAATTAATATTAATTGACACTGGAATCGGCAATAAACAGACAGATAAATTTTTTAGTCACTACCACCTTCATGGAGAAGACAGCTTACAAAGTTCCATAACAAAATCTGGTTATTCTTTAAATGACGTAACAGATGTAATTTTAACCCATTTACACTTTGACCATTGTGGTGGAGCTGTAAAATGGAAAAACAACGACAGAAAAATTTTAGAGCCTGTTTTTAAAAATGCTACTTATTGGAGCAATAAAAATCACTGGGACTGGGCTATGAAACCTAATCCGAGAGAAAAAGCATCTTTTTTGAGCAACAACATATCTCCAATTGAAGAGAGTGGACAATTGAAATTTATTAAACGAAGGGGTCAATTAACTAAAGATATATTTCAAAACATGGATATTTTTTTTGCAGATGGTCATACCGAGAGTCAAATGATTCCTATAATTAACTATAATGGACAAAAGATTGCGTTCATGGCTGATTTATTACCAAGTATTGGCCATATACCACTTCCTTACGTCATGGGCTATGACACTAGACCACTTAAAACTCTTAAAGAAAAATCTATTTTCTTAGAACTTGCTTTAAAAAATAACTATTTACTTTATCTACAGCACGACCCTATAAACGAGAGCTGTCAACTACAATCTACAGAAAAAGGAATACGATTAAAATCTACCCACCCACTTACCGAATTTCTTTAAATGCTGAATAAAAAAGAAATAAATTCTTTAGCTATTCCAGCAATTCTTTACAACATCACAGAACCTCTTATTGGATTAGTAGATACAGCTATTATAGGAAGAATTGGAGAAGATTCAACCATTGCTCAAGGTGGTGTAGGTCTAGCTGCAGGACTAATTGCAACATTAGTATGGGGATTTGCTCAAATGAGAACTTCTCTTTCCGCAATTATTAGTAGACAATTTGGCGCAAACAAGATAGAAATTATTAAATCTTTGGTTCCTCAAACTCTATTATTGACTTTTTTTACTGGATTAATATTATCTATTTTACTTATTACCAACTATAACTACCTAGCAAATTTAGTATATGGTGAAATAAGCATAAATACTTTCAATTACTCTAAAGAATATTTTATAATTAGAAGTTATGGATTACCACTGAGCCTTTCCATTGCTTTGTTTTTTGGAGTTTTCAGAGGATTTCAAAACACCTCTTGGGCAATGTACATTAGCTTAATTGGTGGATTTAGCAATATTATTCTAGATTTTGTCCTAGTATTAGGCATAGACCATCTAGTTTCTCCCATGGGAGTCAAAGGTGCAGCCTGGGCATCGGTTTACTCCCAATTACTAATGGTTGTTCTATGCGGAGTATTTTACTTAAGAAAAACCCCGTTTAATTTTAAAATAGATATTAAAATAAATCCATTTTTTAAAGAAATGCTTCATATTTTCTTTAATATGTTTGTTAGAACAATGGTTTTAAATCTTGTATTTCTAATCTCCAATAGATATGCCAATAGCTATGGAAGTTGTTCTCTAGCTGCATACACTATCGCTTATAATATTTGGATATTTAGCGCTTTCTTTATTGATGGATATTCCAATGCTGGAAATGCCCTTGCTGGAAAATTTATGGGAGAAAAAAATAAAATAAAACTGCAACTTTTAGGAAAGGATTTATTAAAGATAAATATTAAAATAGCTGTTGTTTTAATGGTGATATATACTGTTTTTTATCCATATATCGGAAAATTATTTAATCCTGAAGAAAATGTTAATATTATTTTCAAAAGCATTTTCTGGATGGTAATTATAGCACAGCCATTTAATTCAATTGCATTTACTTTTGATGGGATTTTCAAAGGTCTTGGAAGAGCTGTAGATCTTAGAAATACTCTAATAATAGGAACATTTTTCTTTTTCATCCCTACAATATATTTTCTTGACTTATTTATCCCGGAATTAATTACTATTTGGGTCGCCCTTACTCTATGGATGATTTATAGAGGGATGTCTTTACTAATAAGGTTCAAGAAAATTGTCAATTCTTAAATAGGATTTTGTCAGAGAAAACTTGTCCATTTTCTAATTTCATACTTATAAAATATAGTCCTGAGGGGAGGTTTATATCAAATGGCACTTTATTGTTTCCACTTTGCATAAAAATATTTTTTCGAAAAATCACCTTACCCTCTTTATTAGAAATAAAATATTCTATGTTTTGAGATTGTTGTAAAGTTATTTCACTAATGAATGAACTACTAGTTGGGTTTGGGAAAGATTTTAAGCTATGGGAGGGATTCCTCTCACTAATTCCTGTATTGTCACCATTTACGTAAACAAAAAAAGTATAGTCCATTGAAAAAGTACCATTAAAAAATCTAGTAGTTATAATGTAAGGTTCCTCTCTTTCGTCACTATTATTTGGTGTCCAAGAAAGATTAAATTGTTTTTCATAGGGATTGTTGCTTGAAATAATTGAGTACGTCATAGGGTTTAAGCTATCGTCAAAAATCTCACCTATGCCATCAAAAGCTATAAAAAAAGAGCTACTGTCTATCACTGTTAAATCTAAATTAACAGGACTATTTGCCATACATTCAACAAAAGGAATTCCATTAAAATCTGTTGTGAAGTTATTTAAATTAGAAAGAGATGGTAGGTTTCCATTTGGAAGAACAATAAACTGCATATCTCTTCTAATTTCTCCTAATTTTAATCCATTTCTATATTCTTCACAAATCACAGTATAAACATAGTTTCCAGTAACAGATGCAGTCCATGATAGTTGTCCTGTGTAGGGATTTATTGTCAAACTTCCACCAGCTAAAGATGGAGGAACTGAATAACCAACAATTGGATAGCCATTAGGAAAAGCTCCAGGAACATAATCATATGGCACGTCCAATGACCAGCTTAAAGAGTCTCCTTCTTCATCAAATGGCAATGGATTATATTGCCAGGGTGTATTGACTGGAACACATACAATAGGTGGAGAAAGAAAATATGGAGAGGAAGTAGTAGTTGTTAAATCTACGGTAAAACTACAATCTAAAAACATGGAAAGTGCGCCGGGATTTATCAAATTAGCAATCGAAGGGTTTCTACAACAATTATTCCAAGTAACCGTGTAATCACCTGGTATAAAACAAGTAAAAATAGCAGAATAAAAACAAATCTCAGTCCCATAAGAATTATTTGGCAATAAAGACATATTTGGAATTCCAAAAACAGGATGGAATGTAGAGCTGTCTAAAGAGGATACAATTGTTGAAACTTGATTACCACCTGCATCAAAAACTTTTAAAGTTTGGTTACTATTCAATAGAATTCCTGAAACATCTCTATATAGAGTTAAAATAATTCCATAATTACCCACTTGATCATTTTGAACAACAATCTCCCCCCCCATTAAATGAGAGCATCTTCCAGAAAAACTAATTAATAAAATAAGAAATATGAGAGATAAATTTTTCATTAATTACCGATATTTTTTTTTTAATATACAAAAATTAATTCGAAATTCAATTAACACTTGTTAATTGAGAAATGGTTAATCACATTCTTAAAAAGTCAAAAAAAAGTAGTAAACCCTATATTTTAGTTAAGTAATTTATTGAATTACTATTTTTTCTGTGAAATTATTAACCTTTAGAAAGTAAATGCCTTTACTCAAATCTAGATGGATGTCATAATGCATATTTGATTTTCCAGAAAGGAATCTTTTTTCAACTATTTCACCTGATAAATTAAAAACTTCAATAGTTATGGAATTAAATTCACTATTAAAAATATTTAAAGAAATTTTTCCAGAAGAGGGATTGGGATAAATTAAAAATTCATGCGATTTATATTCATTTACACTTACTGAATTCCCCACTAAGACAGAATCAGTAACTGAACATAAATTACCATCTGTTAAAGTTGCTATATAGTTTCCAGGATTAAGTCCTGTAAGTGGATTTAAAGTTCCTCCTATACTCCAAAGAACTTGGTGAGGCATTGGCCCTGAAACAACATTTACAAAGGCCTCTCCATTTTGACAGGTTGCACACGTTGCTGAAACAGATGACATAAGAACTTCTGGGAGATTATTTACAGTAACTACTAAATTATTAGTATCCGAACAACCAGTACTATCAATAGCTGTTAAAATCACATTATGAACTCCAGAGGAATTAAATATATAAATCCAACCTAAAGCAGAAGGATTGGGATTAAAAACTACTCCATTATCTGTCCAAACTAAGCTATCTGCTACAGTACCTAAATCAATAAAAGAGGTTGGTTCACCTAGACAATTAGAGCTACTTATAAGGCTAATACTTGCATTGGATGCACAACAGGTACCAATATTTAATGAACTTGTATTGGTTTCAAGTAGGGTTCCTGAAGAAGACTGATTAACTATTAAAACATAATTATTAGAAGGAATTGTTCCTAAGATAACTGTCTCATTATAAGGTGTTATAACTGGAAGACCTATTCCACCACAAGTAATATTAATATCAATGGTTATAGTATTTCCAGAAATTAAGTAAGAAGAAGTAGGAGTACAATTACTTGAAGACATATTACCATCAATAACAACAGATAAAATATCACAGTCGTTTGCTGGAAATGGAGAACTACTAACGCTAGTAATCCAAAATTGAGCATTTGATGAAATACTAAAAATTAAAAAAATTAAAGTAGTTAAAAATAATCGCATAATTTGTTTTATCATTCTAACGATTATTTTAAACCATTAGAGGGGTTTTAATGATTTTTAAGGAAACTTTTTTTTTGACCTGTCCCATATTAAATCCATTTCTTCTAAACTCATTTTCATAAGATCTTTTTTATTGGTTTTCACCTCTTGTTCCAAATAATTGAATCTTCCTATAAACTTCTTATTTGTTCGTTCCAAAGCAGATTCTGGGTCAACTCCAATAAAACGAGCATAATTGATCATAGAGAAAAGTACGTCTCCAAACTCCTTTTCGATTTTCTCTTGATTATTTGTTTTTTTAATTTCTTGATGTAGTTCCGAAAACTCTTCTTTTACTTTGTCAAAAACCTGGTCTTTATTGTCCCAATCAAACCCTACTCCTTTTACTTTTTCTTGAATTCTGGTTGCTTTTACCATGGCTGGTAGAGACTTTGGAACACCTTGTAAAACAGTTTTTTTTCCGTTTTTTAATTTTATTTTCTCCCAGTTCCTTTTAACATCTTTTTCATCTTTAACAATCTCATCCCCATAAATATGAGGATGTCTTTCAATTAACTTATCGCATATCGAATTAATAACGTCGTTTATATCAAAGTCATTGGTTTCTGAAGCTATTTTAGAATAAAAAACTATGTGCAAAAGCAAATCTCCAAGCTCGCCTTTGATTTCCTCCATGTTTTTATCAAGAATTGAATCAATAAGTTCATAAGTTTCTTCAATTGTCAAATGGCTAAGGGATTCCATGGTTTGTTTTTGATCCCATGGACACTTTTCTCTTAATTGATCCATTATAGTTAAAAGCCTATTAAAAGGAGGTGTTTTATTCATAATAAATTATCTATATATCCAAAATAGGAATAATCTTTCAGCTTTAAGAAAATATTTGATTAATTTTACGGTATGAAAACAATTCTTCTTTCTATTGGACTTTTAGCATTGTGTTTTGCCGGTATAGCAATTAAAATAATTTTAAAGAAAGATGGAGAGTTTTCTGGTACTTGTGCAAGCAATAATCCACTTTTAAATAAGGAAGGTGAATCTTGTAGTTTTTGTGGTGCAACACCAGATGAAAAATGCAAGAAGCCAGTAGAACAAAGCGTAGCTTGAATAAATGAATATGAAAAAAGGTAAAAGTATAGGCATTTTATTTATAATTCTTGGCCTTTTGTTTTTAGCAAATAATCTTGACCTAATAAAAGTCTCCATCGTAGAACTTATTAGAGTTTACTGGCCAATAATACTTATTTGGATAGGAATTGATAAGCTTATTTCAAAATCTTCGGAAGATAAAGCTTAAAAATTACTCCATTCTTTAAGAGATTTTGCGGAATCGTAAACCATGAAACAGAAAATACTATCTAGAGGATTAGATGCTATAAAATCGATAGCTTTTTCTTTACCCATCACCATAAAAGAGGTAGCAAAAGCATCAGCATTAGCAGCTTTTTCACAAACAACTGTTACACTCAAGAGGTTATTATTCGCAGGAAATCCTGATTTAGGATCAATAGAATGAGAAAATTTCCTTCCATTTATAACTTTAAACTTTCTATAATTACCAGATGTAGCTAAACTTTGGTTATCCAATTCTATAATTTTTTGAAATTCATATTCCCCCACAAAAGAACTATCAATTGGTTTTTCTATACCAACTCTCCACAATTTATTTTCATGATTTTTACCATAGGAAGAAAGCTCTCCTCCTATTTCAATTAGAAAATTTTCAACTCTCTTTGTTTTCAAAAAATCACCAACCAAATCTACACTATAACCCTGGGCAACTGCATTGAAATCTAATTTAGAATTCTTACTTTTTTTACATATATAAGTCTTCAAACTATCTTCAATTAAGGAAAAGTTGTTCTTTAAGCCTATATAATTAAGTAATGAATCTTTAATAAATAAGCTATCAATAGACGGGTTAGAATCAGAATAGAAACCCCAGTAATTTACTAGTGGATATACTGCAGGATTGAAAAATCCATTTGTTTTATTATTTATTTCCTTTGAAATTTTAAAACAGTAATAAAACATACTTTTACCTTGTAAACTAAGACAAGTATCCTTGGATTTATTTAAAAGACTAATAAAGCTATTAGAGTCGTAAGTTGAAAGCTGACTGTCTACAATATTAAGAATAGAATCTATTGAATAAGAAAAGTCTCTTTGTAAGTGGTCGCTGTAAGTTATGGAATAAGTACTTCCCTGAGCATATCCTTTGACCTTAAAAAAATATTTCTTCTTATCATCTCCAGTTTGACAACCTAATAAAACAATAATTAAAAAAAGTAATGTCGTGTAAAGGTATTTACCCCCCAAAGTCATCAAATCTTACTTGTTCTGGTGGAACTCCCCAATCGTCACACATTTTTAATACTGCTTGGTTCATCATTGGAGGACCACAGAAGTAATATTCTATATCTTCTGGAGCTTCATGATTGGAAAGATACTGATCGATAACCGCATTGTGAACAAAACCAGTAAAACCATCTCCTTTAGGATCGTTAATGTCTTTTTTATCCACCCAATTATCTTCTGGAAGGGCATCGGATAAAACCATGTAGAATTTAAAATTTGGAAACTCTTTTTCTAAATCTCTAAAGTAGTGAATATAGAAAAGTTCAGCTCTAGATCTTCCTCCGTACCAATAAGAAACTTTTCTTCCAGTTTTTAGAGTTTTGAATAGTTCATACAAGTGGGATCGCATTGGAGCCATTCCAGCACCTCCACCTATATACAACATTTCAGATTCGGAATCGTTGATGAAAAACTCACCATAAGGTCCCGAAATAATTACCTTATCTCCTGGCTTTTGATTAAAGATATAAGAAGATGCAACTCCTGGGTTTACATCTGCCCAAGAATCTTTAGCTCTATCCCAAGGTGGAGCCGCAACACGAACATTTAGCATTATATTTCTTCCCTCAGCTGGATAAGATGCCATAGAGTAAGCTCTTACCACTTCTTCATCATTTTTCATGGTTAGATTTCTTAAGGCAAACTTTCCATTTTCCCAATCTTTTTCAAACTTATCAGGCTCTCCTGGATGATCAGTTGGATGGGCTTTAATATCCATTTCAGAGAATTTAGTTTCCCCTTTTGGAATTTTAATTTGAATGTAACCACCTGCTTTGTAATCCATATCTTCAGGTATTTCTACAATAAACTCTTTAATGTATGTAGCAACATTATAATTAGATACAACTGTGGCTTCCCATTCTTTTATACCCATAATCTCCTCTTCTACTTCAATCTCCATGTCTTCTTTTACTTTTACTTGACATCCCAACCTAAAATTATCGGCAATTTGTTTTCTTGAAAAATGAGGTTCTTCAGTTGGAAGAATACTTCCTCCACCAGTTAAAACTTGACAAGTACATTGAACACAAGTTCCTCCTCCACCACAAGCAGAAGGTAAGAAAATACCCTCATTTCCTAACGTAGTTAATAAAGTTGATCCGCCATCAACTTCGATGATTTTATCTCCATTGATAGTAATTTTAACTTTTCCAGAGGAAACTAGAAATGTTTTAGCTAATAATAAAATCGCAGTAAGTGTTAAAACGATAGCTAACAAAAATATGATTGGTGTAATTATTTCCATTTATAAACCTTTTTCAAATTATATTTCAAAACCCATAAAACCTAGAAAAGCTAAGCCCATTAAACCTGTAATTAAAAATGCCATTCCAACACCTCTTAAAGGTCCTGGTATATTTGCATATCTTATTCTTTCTCTTATTGCTGCAATAAGTACAACAGCTATAAACCATCCTACACCGGATCCTAAACCATAAACAGTAGCTTGGCCAATTGTTGCAAATTGTTTTTCCTGCATAAATAAAGCTCCACCAAGAATTGCACAATTCACAGCAATCAATGGCAAGAAAATTCCTAATGCTCCATATAAAGCTGGAGAGATTTTTTCTACAATCATTTCTACCAATTGAACTGTTGATGCAATTACAGCAATAAACATAATAAAAGTTAGATAACTTAAGTTAACAGATGAAAACTCCTCCCCTAACCAGCCTAAAGCACCTTCTTTAAGAACATAATTTTCAATCAAATAATTAATAGGAATGGTAACTACCAATACAAAAATAACTGCCATACCTAAGCCAAAGGCTGTTTTTACTGTTTTAGAAACTGCTAAATAGGAGCACATTCCAAAAAAGAAGGCAAAGATCATATTATCTACAAAGGCACTTCTAATAAATATATTTACTAAGTCCATTATTTTATTTTAATGAGATTCAATTAAACTTGGGTTTCTAATTTTTTGAACCCATATGTATACTGCTACTATTATTAATGAGGACGGAGGAAGCAACATTAAACCATTATCCATATAACCCATCGCATATAATCCAGTTTGTTCAGTAGCATTTCCAAAAATTTCAAAGCCAAATAATTTTCCTGAACCAAAAAGTTCTTTAAAAAAGGATACAATTACTAAAACCATTCCATAACCTAACGAGTTTCCAATGGCATCTAAAGCTGATGGCCAAGGTTTATTTCCCAAGGCAAATGCTTCTAGTCTACCCATAATAATGCAATTGGTTATTATTAATCCAACAAAAACTGATAGTTCCTTAGAAACATCAAATAAATAAGCTTTAAGTACTTGATCTACAACAATTACTAATGCAGCCACTACAACTAATTGAACAATAATTCTAATTCTGTTAGGTATTAAATTTCTAATTAACGAAATAGATACATTAGCTAAAATAAGTACAAATAAAACTGCAACTGACATTACAACAGCTGCTTTCATTTGGACAGTTACCGCTAGAGCTGAACAAATTCCTAGTACTTGTATAGTAATAGGATTGTTTTCGTCTAATGGGTCAGAGATTAGTTTTTTATTTTTCTTAGAAAATAGTGGTTCTCTTTCTTTAACCTTTATTTTCTTTTCTTCTAAAACTTCTGTAGTTTCTGCCATAATTTTAAAATTAAGATCTGTTCAAATTTTTAATGTATTTATGATAAACTACTAGTGTTCTACTCATCATTTCTTCTACACCAACACTAGTAAAAGTACCACCGCTTATACCATCTACTTGATAATCATTTAAAGGATTACCTGGTTTGTTAACTTCAACAGACTTATATGTTTCTTCATTGGATATAAGCTTGCCTATAAATTGATCCTCAAAAAAATCTTGAGAAATTTCAGCACCCAAACCAGGAGTCTCAGATTTATGATCAAAAACAGTACCTGAAATTGAATTTCCGGACTCATCTATAGCAATAAAGCCCCAAACTGCAGCCCATAGTCCTTTTCCCATCACTGGAGCAACATAGTAGGTTTTACCTTCTACATCACAAATAAACAATGGATAATTTCTAGATTTTTCATCTTTAATAGTTTTGTATTCTTTTAATAAATCAATACTAAAAGCATCTCTAGAATCTTTATTATTTAGCTCTGTTGAATTATCTAACAGAGTATTTTCTTTGATCTCTCCATTATAATTTAAGATTACCCTTTGCTTTACAAAATTGGCAAAGACAGATCCAGCTTCGTCTCTTGTTATTGATTTATTTCCAGGAAGACAATTCAAAATATTTTGTTTTTTCTCATTTACAAGATTTTCGTCTTGTATGGGTTTTAGACCATTTGCAATTGCGGCTAATAAGCCGCCTACTATAATTACAAGAATTATGGCAAAACTAATCGTGTATGTATTACTGTCTTTATTGATAGCCATTATGCTGTTTTTAATCTTTTTAATCTTCTGTTAATATTATTTTGAATAACCATATGATCAATTAATGGAGCAAATACATTAGCAATCAAAATAGCTAACATAATTCCTTCTGGATAGGCTGGATTAACCATTCTAATTAATATACCAAGAAACCCTCCTAAAAAACCATATATAAATTTACCTGCGTTGGTATGAGCAGCAGTAACAGGATCGGTGGCCATAAAGACCATACCAAACATAAATCCTCCAAGCATTAATTGATGAATAGCTGGCAACTCAAAATATCCATTTCCTCCAACTAAATTAAGAATAGTAGCCATTACAAACCCACCTATAAAAAATGAACCTATTACTCTCCAACTAGCTATTCCTGTCCATAATAATAAAGCTGCACCAATTAAGCACATTAATGCAGAAGTTTCACCTACAGAGCCAGGGATAAATCCTAAAAAAGAGTCCATTAATGAATACTTGGCTTGAAAGGCTTGGGTATTTTCTAAAACAGGTGAATCTTGCATAAATGAAGCTAAATCTCCTAAAGCTGTAGCACCGGAACTACCATCGACAACTCCTTCAGGATTTGCACTACTAACTAAAGAGGCGTATTTCTCACCTTTAAGATCTGAAAACCCTGTCACCCAAACTTCGTTACCAGACATTTTAGTTGGATGAGCAAAAAATAAAAATGCTCTGGCAGTAAGAGCAACGTTTAGAATATTCATTCCTGTACCTCCAAATACTTCTTTACCAATTACCACAGCAAAAATTGTGGCAACAGCAACCATCCAAAGAGGAACATCAGCAGGCATACATAAGGGAATGAGCATTCCTGAAACTAAAAATCCTTCTTGTACTGTATGTCCATTTTTAATAGCGAAGATAAATTCCACAAAAAGTCCTGACCCGTAAGAAACTACAACAAGTGGCAGTACCACTAATGCACCTTTAAGAATAATTTCCCAAAAAGAAATGATTTCTAATTCTCCAAGAACTCTATAATGTTGGTATCCAGTGTTGTAAATACCAAATAGCAAACAAGGAACTAGAGCTATAATTACCAGCATCATAGTTCTTTTTAAATCAATTGCATCTCTTACATGTGAACCTTTATTAGTAACATGGTTTGGAGTAAACATTAATGTATCAAATGCATCTACAAGAGGAAAAAACTTTTTGGTCTTTTCACTGGAGTTAAGTGTCTTGTGTGCGTTGTCAAATATATTTCTTAAAAATTTCACTTTTAGCTTAAATTAAATTACATACATTCTTTATAAATAAGATCTAGTCCATTTCTTACAATTTCCTGAATATTTATTTTGGAAGTGCAAACAAATTCACACAGCGCAAAATCTTCAGGGGAAACTTCATAAATTCCTAAATTCTCCATTTTTTCAATATCATTAGTAACAATTGACTTAATTAACTGAACAGGATAAATATCAAATGGAAAAACTTTTTCATACTGTCCAGAAACTACAAAAGATCTTTCTTCACCGTTTAGATTGGTGTCAAACTGGTAAGTTTTAGATTTAGGCATAAGCCAAGTTGGATAGGATTTTGAGGCAGAAAATCTATTAAAACCTAAACTTAACCATCCTTCACTTAGAAAAAACTTGTATTCATTACCTTCCGGTAGAACGGTTAATTG
This sequence comes from Flavobacteriales bacterium, assembly GCA_016780365.1. Taxonomy (GTDB): domain Bacteria; phylum Bacteroidota; class Bacteroidia; order Flavobacteriales_D; family Parvicellaceae; genus MED-G20. Next base: position 18,493 of record JADHMB010000010.1, on the reverse strand, counting down.
ATGGTGGTAGAAACCTAAAAAACTATCCTTTTCTAGTTTCTGACCAGTTAGTGGGTTTCCAGAAATTAATCTACTATTTTCTGTGATTTCAGTACCTTCTAAAATTGATTTAATAGAACTTCCAGAAATTGTCTTAACATACTTGGGAGAATTAACATTTTCTCCACCAATACATATTACTTTTTTGGCATCATATGCCCCAGTTAAAGAATATCGACCAAGAATCATAACATCTTGAGGGTTAATGTACCAAACAACCTCTCCTTTGTTGATAGGATCTATCTCATGCATCTGAACGCCTACATTTCCAGAAGGATGAGGGCCTTTAACAAGATGGGTTTTCACATTCTTAGCATTTGAAAAAACTTCGTCAGAATTTTTTCTAATTTGAAGATGAACAGAACCGTCTGTTAATATATTTAATAATTCTAAACCAGCATTAAATTCGGCAGACTTGTTATGCATTATAAAGTCATAGTCTGGAGAAAGTGGATTAGTATCAAAGGAAGATATAAAAATAGACTTTGGATTGTCTTCAGGACGTGCAATTATATCAATAGGTCTCATTCTCAACAATGGCCATAATCCAGATTTTAATAAATCAGTTTTTAGTTCTAGTCTATCTAATTTTGAAAAATCTTTTGCCTTTGAATTCAACTGAGTGAATTTGCCATCAGAAGTAATTGTAACAGCCAATATCCTTCTTTTTTCACCTCTTATAATTTTGTCTACAACTCCACTTGCAGGTGATACAAATATTACAACATCATTGTATTTGTCACAAAAAACTGGACTACCACATTTTACCAAATCACCTTCTTTGACAAGTAATTTTGGGGTTAAGTTGGGGAAATCGGAGGGTTTTAAAGCAAAAGACTTAGACAAATTGCCCTCTGCAATAATTTTATTAGGTACGCCCTTCATTTTAATATCAAGGCCTTTTTTAACTGTTATTTTCATAAATGATGAAAATTGAATTTTAATAGATAACAAATTTATAAATTTGTATTGTTTTACAATTTAGTGAAGAGTAATATTACTAAACAATATCTAATTTAGAATGATTATAAATAATAGCAATAGCTTGAGACTAGAATTAATATTATTTGCATTTGTTGTGTTGGTGAATAATTGTATGATGAAACAAAAACTACAAGTAGTTGACGACTACTATGTTAACTCTGAAAACCAAGAAAATAAGAGCCTTTTAAAAAAGGAAGAACTTCCTTTTGAGCAAAAAATATTCTCCAAAGATTTTAAAAGTCTAACTTTTAGCACAAGATCATTAATACTGGGTGAGCCATTATATAATATGAATTCTAAAATCCCAATTATTATAAATTTTGACTTATTAAGAAATCATGGTGAATCAATTCAGTATGAAATAATTCATTGTAATAAAGACTGGAAGAAAAGTGATATTTTAACAATGGATGCTATAGATGGCTTTGACATAGACTATATAGAGAACCAAGAAATCTCTTATGGCCCAGTTCAACAATATGTAAACTACAATTTTGAACTCCCCAACAACAATACAGATTTTTTAATTTCAGGCAACTACATATTAAAAATATTCATAGAAGGACAAGCAGAAAATCCTTTGGCAACTCTAAAATTCTATGTTAGTGAACAAATCTCTACCATTAATTTTCTTGTAGATAAATCTAGAGACGTTGAACAAAGTAAATACTTACAAGCTTTTGAAATGGAATGCACTTACAATTCTAACGACATTGTAGACCCATATGAAAATATTTCTATTAATATCCAGCAAAACCATCAAGAATTTGACCAGTATTGGTTATCTGGACCAAATTTTATTAAAGAAAATAAATTAGTATTCCTTCCTTCAGATGACCAAATTTTTAATGGAGGAAATGAGTTTAGATTTTTTGACATGAGTTCTTTTAGAAATGGCAGTCAAAGAATTGAGAATATGGTATTTAATGATACAATTTTCAATATCAACTTAAAAAAAGATGTAAGAAGATCTTACAAACAATATCTTCAATACAAAGATATGAACGGCAGGTTTTTTATTAGAACTTATGATTTTGACGATGCTAATTCACAAGCAGATTACGGAATGGTTAATTTCAGATTGCCCATGAAGCAAATTAAAAACGATAGTATTTATCTTTTTGGACAACTCACTAATTGGGCCATAGATAATGATTTTTTAATGACTTATGATACCATAAATAATTATTACCAGAACAAATGCTTATTAAAACAAGGTTATTACAATTATATATATATATTGAAAAACAGTGATGGAATTAGTACAAGAAAGATTGAAGGAGCTCATTTTGAAAGTAACAATGAATATATTTTAAAAATGTATTACAAAGACCCTCTAAACTTGTGTGACAGGATATTAAGCTATAAAGTGGTCAAAAGCAACTAGCTTTTATATACTAAATCTGCTAAATCCTTTCCAACAGAAGCTCCTATAGCAACGCCCATACCTCCAAGTCTAACTCCACAAGAAACGTTACTAGATAATTGTTTCAAAATTGGCTTCTTTTTATCTCCAATTCCCATAATTCCACTCCAAGAATAATCGATTTCAAAATTAATATTTGGAAGGATAGTATTTCTTAGTAAGTTCTCAAGTTTTGATTGAATTAAATCAGTGTTACCAAACTCCATAGTGGACTCGGTTTTAAAATCTAAATTTCTTCCACCTCCAATTAAAATTCTTTGGTCAATATTCCTAAAATAATAATATCCTTGCTCCAAATGAAAAGTTCCTTTTACTTTTAAATTTTTAATAGGTTTTGTTACCAACACTTGTGCCCTAGCTGGAACTATATTTTCATCCATTAGTTTTTTTGAAAATCCATTAGTTGCAAATAATAATTTGGAAGTAGAAAAATCGCCATTATTAGTGTGGACTTTTACAATGCTATTATTCTCAGAATAATTATCGACAGAGGTGTTATTTAAAATTTTTACTCCACTTTGAAGGCAAATTTTAAGAAGATAGGACATCATTTTCCCTGTGTCTATTTGCCCCTCAAAACTATTCATTATGTACTTGGGAATACAATTTTCAAAACTAAACTTATTGTCTTCTACATTAAAAACATTCTCTCCAAATAAAGGATATAATAATTCATTAATATCATAAATCTTATTGACAGATTCTTCAAAAGAATTATTATCCAGAAAAAGCTCGTATCCAAAGTTGTGCTGATAATCCAAGTTTTTATCTCCTACAATTTTTCTTAGCGTTTTTAATCCTTTCCAGCGACTAGACACCAACTGAACAACCTCTTGAGAAGAATGTGTTTTTAAATCACTAAGAAGCTCTGAAACGCTTCCAAAACATGCAAATCCTGCATTTTTTGTACTACCACCCTGAGGAAGGACTCCTTTTTCTAAAATAATTATTTTAGAATTTGGATATTTTTCACGTAAAGAAATAGCACATGTTAGTCCTACTATTCCACTACCAACAATAGTAAAGTCATTGCCATTAAACCATTCTTTATTTTCCCAATAACTGTAATTCATCAAATATAAAACGAAAAGAAAAACAAGATAAGGATTGTAATATATCCTAAGGACCAAGAAGACATGTCGGATTTATAATCTAAATATGAAAATATAGTTTGATTCAAAATTGCCACTAAAAACCAGTCAATATAATTTGAAAATGGAATTACATTATTTTTCCAAGACCAAAAATCTAATTGGTTAGAAAGTGGCTCCATTAAAACATCTATTAAAACCATCAATAAAGAGGATGTTATAATTATAAGAAAGTTATTAGAAAATAATTTACCAACTAATTCTCTTGAAACCAAACATAGTAAAAGCCAATTTGCTCCCATAATTATAGGAACACCATCCAATTTAAATCCTAAGGAATCCCCATAAGTATAATCACCAAATAACCAACCAAAACAAACTCCTATCCATTCAGAGAAAAAAGCAATTATATAAACCAAAGACATTAAAATAGAGTCTTTTCTATTTGGTTTTACTCTGTAGAGGAATAACGATAAAGGAATAACAATAGAAATAAAAGAGGTTTTAAGAAATAGTTCTGGAAATAAACGAATTCCGATAATTCCAGCAATATGGATTATTGCAATAAATACAATATCAAAACTAAAGGTTCTAGAAAATTTCATTTATAATTTTATTTGCAGTGTTGACGCCCGATCTTAAAGCAAGAGGCATTCCCCCTCCAGGATGAACAGTTCCTCCAACATAGTACAAATCTTTTATTTTTTGATCTTGATTTTGCTTTCTTTTCATGATTGAATAAATAGAATTCTGGTGATTTCCGTATAAAGAGCCTAAATAGGATCCTGTTTTCTTAAATAGTTTATTAGGTGTCAGGATTTGTTCAAACTCTATTAAATTCTCAATATTTACTTCAAATTTATTATAAACATTTTTGATAACTAAGTCTTTTATCAATTTAATTTGATTATCTGAAATTAGATTTTTTTGAGAAGGAACATTAATCATCACAAACCAATTCTCAGAGCCCTTTGGCGCATGTTTAGAATCAATTTTTGAAGAAATATTAATATAAATCGTAGGATCTTTAGGTATATTTGAGTCCTTAAATATCTCAGAAAATTCTTTTTTATAATCTTCTGAAAAAATAATATTATGTAGTTTAAGTTGGTTAAATTCAGATTTTATTCCCCAGTAAAACACAATTGCAGAAGTTGATAATATAGTTCTTGATTTTCTAGACTTGCTTCCTAATAAATGCTGGGTGGTGTAATAATCTATGTTTGAGACTAGCTTTTTAGTAGAGAATCTTTTTTGGTTGGAAAATATTTCAATTTTACTTTTCAGAACATTAATTTTTTCAATTTTGCAATTAAACTCAAACTCTACTCCTAAATCTAAACATAGACTTTCCAAAGCTTTTGGAATATTAAAAATACCACCTTTTGGATAGAACCCTCCCAAAACCATTTCAACCACAGCAAGCTGATTCATAAAAGCTGGGGTTTTATATGGGGAAGATCCTGTATAGGTAGCAAACCTATTCATGATTTTTTCTAATTCAGGATTTTGCAACCTCTTGTTGTAGGTTGCCATTGATTTAAAAATATTTGAGAATCCAGAAATTGCTATCCATTTTACTGCATTTTTAATGAAATTTAAATCGATTTTTAAATCGCCTTTTAAAAAAACTTCTTCTGAAATTTCATAAATATTTTCCCACTTTTTAAAATATTTTAAAAACATTTGTTTTTCAACGCCTAGCTCTCTTTCAAAATTATCAGCAGTGTCCTCTAATTCCCCTAATACATCTACAAATTTCCCTTTTTCAAAAAAATATCTAGTTACATTATCTAACTTAATATAACTAAAATAGTCTCTAGGGTTTTTACCGCATGATTTAAACAAGTCGTCAAACCAATCGGGATAAGTCAATAAACTAGGACCGGTATCGAACTCGTATCCGTTTTTCTGAATATTTCCTGCTTTGCCTCCAACATTATTGTTTTGTTCTAAAATTTTAACATTTATGCCTTTACTGGCCAAAACTGCTGCACAGGCCATACCTCCTATTCCTGATCCTACAATAAAAATATTCATTTTTTTGCGGCAAATATGTACAAAAAAATTACTTAGATATTAAATGTTTATAGAAAGTTTTTAAAAAAAAGAAACATGGTCATCTCCCCTATTATCAGCTCCTCCAAAATACTTATTTTTTTTGACTAAAATAGCATCTACTCTGTTCATAGAGGAAACAAAATTAAGTTGATGATTCATCGCTTTTAACTGAATAATTAAGTTAGAATCTTTGGCAATGTCTTTCTCTAATTTAATTTCGTCAGGATACCACTGGTGGTGAAATCTTGGAGAATTTACTGCTTGTTCAATACTCATGTCATAATCTACAACATTAATAATTGTTTGAAAAACAGCAGTTATAATTGTAGATCCTCCTGGTGTTCCTAAAACCATAAAAAGATTCCCATCTTTTTCTAATATTGTTGGAGTCATAGAGCTTAGCATTCTTTTGCTAGGTTCCACAGCATTGGCTTCCCCTCCAATCAAACCATACATATTTGGATAACCCGGTTGAATGCTAAAATCGTCCATTTCATTGTTCAATAAAAAACCTGCACCGTCAACAATTATTCCACTTCCAAATGAACCATTTAAAGTTGTTGTAAGTGAAGATGCATTGCCATATTCATCCACAATAGAAAAATGAGTAGTTTCTTCACTTTCGTTTAAATTAAATTCACCTGCATAAATACCACTACTTAAAAGTGTAGAGTCTATATTTATTTTATTACTCCTTTCTAGAAGATATAAAGAGTCGATTAATGATTTTTCTGGGACTTTATAAAAATCTGGATCTCCAAGGTGTTTTGCTCTATCTGCGAAAGAAAGTTTTTCAATTTCCGTCATTACATGAATAGATTTTAAAGAATGGAACCCAAAATCTCGCAATGGAAAATGCTCAGCCATTTTTAACATTTGTGTCAAAAGAATCCCTCCACTAGATGGAGGTGACATACTTATAATTTTATGGCCCTTATAAAAACATATTGTAGGGTCTCTCCAAATACTTTGATAAGAATCTAAATCCTGTTGAGTAATCTTCCCGCCATTGAGACTCATTTCCTTAACCAACATTTCAGCTGTTTCCCCACTGTAAAACCCAGCTCTTTTATGGTCTCTAATTAGAATTAAAGTCTTTGACAACTGTGGGAGAAAAATTGAATCGCCTTCGGAAAAATGTTCTTTATAATATTCTGAATTCTTATTTATTTTACCCTTTGTTTTATTGAATCGATTTAATTTATTAGCCTCCAATCTTGTCAATTCAAATCCATTGGTTGCCAAATCAATAGCTGGCTGCACTAATTCTTTCCATGGTAATTGACCATATTTTTTGTGAATATTTACCATTCCATCCACAGTGCCTGGAACACCTACTGCAAGATGGCTATAAAGACTTAAATTTTTTATCACGTTATTACTCGAGTCTAAATACATATCTCTTGTCGACGTCAAAGGTGCTTTCTCTCTAAAATCTAGAGTAGAACATTGACCATCTTTTGATCTATAAACAAAGAAACCTCCTCCACCAATATTTCCTGCTGAAGGGTAAACTACTGCTAATGCAAATTGGACAGCAATTGTTGCATCTGCAGCATTACCACCTTTTTTTAAAATATTTATACCTACCTCACTTGCTAATGGATGTGCGGAAACAACCATAGATTTTGAATCAAGATTATTTGCAGAATTACTAGTTTGAGAACAAGAAATACTAGAAAAAATGAGAAATAAAAAATTTATTCGAAATATCTTAATCAAGGATAATGATTTTTTGAAAACTTAATGAGTTTCTATTTTTTATCTCTGCCACAAAGTGTCCTTTTGGGAGAGAAATAGCATACTTATCAAAAGGATTTACTAAAAAGGATTTTTTGACTAGCTTGCCAGAAAGATCAAATATCTTAATACTAATAAGCTCATTAGAATAGTTATTTAAATAAATATTTCCAGTAGATGGAATTGGGTAAATTTTTAAAAAATCATTGGATAGGAGATTATTATCTGAAACTATTCCCACATAGACAGAATCTAATAATTGACATCCATTAAGATCGCTTAAGTTTAATGTATAATAATCATTGGATAGGTATAGAATTATAGAATCATTTATGTTAGGATTATGTGACCATGTGTAAAAGTAAGGTGACGTTCCACCAAAACCACTAGCAATTACCGATCCATCAAAAAATCCTGAATCAGATTCTGGAACGACAGTAAATGTCACTTCTAAAGAATCTGGCTGGTTAATTACTAAATTTACAGTATCTGAATTGCAATTTGAAGAATCCTTTAAATAAAACTGGTAATTACCAATAGAAAGGTTTTCGAACAAAGAATCACTGTAAATAATTCCGTCCATTACATAACTAAATGGAGAAAAACCAGAAGTTGGACTTAATTCTACAGTTCCATTAGAATCGCCATAACACAATACATCTTGATAAGAATAATTAACGAAAATAGAATCTGGAGATAAAATATTAAAATAAAGAGAATCTGAACAAAAAGTATTATTTACAATAACCCAATAAGGGCCTGAACTAAGTTGTGAAATAATATTTTGAGATGCACTATTGGACCAAGTGTAATTTGTTGTTGATGGATTGTTTGGAAAAAGCTCAATTTGTCCATCGTTACTATAAAAACAGCTTTTATTACTAACTAAGGAACTGTCTACAACTGGTAATCCATCATTTATAAAAATAGAATCTTCAACTATACAGCCGTCTGGATGGGTAATAATTACATGTTGCATTCCAGAAGGAAGATTGATTGCATGTTTTATTAAAGACCCATTGTCCCAAAGGTATGTACAGGTACTAAACTGACACACACATCCAGAACTAGCAACTGTGGCTGTTCCTATAGAATCACCAATGCAATTATTATGGGTTATATTCCCAAAAGAAATTACATAAGGATCATTTAATTGAAACTGATGGTATTCAACACAATTATTGGTATCTGTTATAAAAAGAGTATAAAGTCCTTGAGAAACATTTTTTAGTGTATCCCCTATTGTACCATCAGACCAAAGATAAGTATTTGGATAATTATTAATTATGGATGGATAAACTGAACCATCATTAAAATTGTTACAAGATGGTTGGGTTATGTTCCAACTAGAAATCATATTAGAATTAGGACATAATGAAAGATTTCTTGTATAATTCCCACTAAAAGATGTTCCCATATATGCCCCCCAAGCAATTCCTCTGTATGGCGTACTAAAATTTGTATTCGTTCTATTAAAATAAAAACCATTCCAGGCGCTTGGATTTAAACTGTCGTACTTATAGGTATAAATAAATTCAAGAAGTCCATCCTCATCTAAATCTTCTATTAAAGGAGAACATCCAAGATTAACACCAGCATTTAGTGAAGTAACATCCATTACGCTATCGTTCTGAAAATCAACCATCTTTAACTGATGAGAAAAAAAACTACTTATATAATTTACACTAAACAAGACTTCGTCTCTACCGTCCCCATTAGCATCAAAAGCTGAAGATGATGAGTAATGCATACTTCCTACACTATCTATCCAAGATATTTCACCAGTTAACCCGTCTAACATAACTTGATAAAAATCAAAATAGGTAGGACTAGTTCCACGGTAAACGACGGTAAAAACATCAGGTACTAGGTCCCCACCAGTAAAGTTACCAATAGTAGGAGCTGCGCTGGATTCACAACCAGGAAAATTTTTAGACCAAAGTGTTTGAAAAGTTATTCCGTCAAAAGCAGATAATTTCCCAGAAAAAGACTGAACGACAATATCAATAAATCCATCGTCAGAAACATCGGCTAGTGAAGCTGGCGCAATAAATCCTTTAGCTGGATGAGTAGTTAAAATTATTGAAGAAGAAATATCTCCATTTAATAAATCCGTAAAATTAGTAACGTACATGCCACCCCCATGCTGTTCACCACCTGTTCCAAATACAATACTTTCAGTATTTATAACACCACTTTGTGAAAGAATTACTGGTGAACTATATATTTCAGCACTGTCAGGACTTACGGCCTTTGCAATCAAATTTCCAGTTGCTCCACTTATAAGCATTAAATGTCCTGGCGGTCTTGGATCAAAGGGAGCAGCTTTGTGATCTCCTCCGTTGGTAACTAAAATATCTTGGACATTATCTCCATCGAAATCATTACAAATTTGAGAAGAATAAAAATTGTATAATCCAGAGTCTGCAGGATTTAATCCAGAATTTTGTGGAAAGAATTCCCAAATAATATTACCGTTTGAACCATCTATTGCATATAACTGAGCATTTCTTCCTCCAATAAAAACATCTGGAATAGTATCGTTATTAATATCGTTAAAAACAGCACTTGTAAAAATCTCATCAGGTGTTGGAAGATTCCAAAGTAACTGACCAGAAACACCGTCCAATGCAACAACTCCATAGTTACTGTAAGTAGAATCTGTTCCACCGCCAAGAACAATATCTTTAGTTCCGTCAGAATTTAAATCAGCAGCTCTTGGGGAAGATAATGTGGAAACGGAATCTATTAAGGTAGACCACGAGTTTTGTGAATAGTTAGGGCTTAAGTTTAAAGCCAATAAAATTGTAACAAAAAATATTTTAATTGTTCTTGACAAAATTTTTATGTTTATATTCAAAAATAGCCATAATTTTTTGTGGTTTAATAACTGTTGAATTTAATTTTCTTAAAAATTGAAAGAATTAACTAAACTTTGACTTATTAAAAATTCATTATTAATAATAATTCCAAAAAAAAGGAGATGTCATCTAATAAATACTAGATTTGTATTTCATTTTACTATCACTTAATTTGGTTTTTACCTTTGGGTAAAATTAAAAGGGAACAATGTTAAATTCATTGACTGTCCCGCAACTGTAAGTTGATTATATTTTGTTTAAATGCCACTGTATTATTTATGGGAAGGTTAACAAAATTTTCAACAAGTCAGGAGACCTGCCTCAATAAGTTTTAGATAGCTTTCGTGGATTGAAGCTTTTCTAGTTATAGATAGTAGTTGGTGTAATAGTTTACAAACCACCTCCTGCATCTTTAATTTCACGATTTGCTGTTAAATGATAAATAACAGATATGAAATATTTTATAGTTTTTTATATTTTAATATACTCAATTGGGGATTGTTTTTCTCAAATAATTGATACTTCAAAGCATCTTCAAACCTTTGAAAAAAGAACTTCTAATTTTCTTGTAAACGAAGACTTTCTAAAATCTAATAAAAATCTAATATTGTCCCAAGAAAGATCCAATGAAACGATAGATCAGATTTTGGAAGGAGAAACTATCAATTATCTAAAACATTACGGTCCTGGAACTTTATCTAGCATATCTACAAGAGGGGGAAATGCGCAGCAGACTTCGTTAATTTATAATGATTTTGTAATTAACAATCCGTTAAATGGGATGGTAGATTTTTCAACAATTCCATCCGTATTTTTCAACTCTGTAAGTGTTCTATACGGTATTTCAAATTCAAATTTGGCCAATGGAGCGTTAGCTGGGTCTGTAATACTTGGAGATAATCAAGAAGGGAAATCATTTATTGAGGCTGGAACGGTACAAGGTTCATTTCAACAAAATTCTAATTTTCTAAAAATTAACTACTCTAAAAGTAAATTAGAGACTTCTATTAATATTTTTAGAAAAAGTGCTCTTAACAATTATTCTTACCTAGATCTAAATGAGGAAAAGAAAAACCAAGAAAATGCATCTCTTGAACACGTTGCTTTGATGAGTTCTACAAGAATTTCTTTGGGTAAAACTGATTTTAAAGTAATTTATTTTGGGCAAGTGATAGATAGAGAAATTCCTAATGGTCTTTTAGAATCACCAAGTGGTGCATTTCAAAACGATATCAATCACAGGGTTTTTAGTTCTTTAAAACATAGATTTTCAAACGCATATGTACAATTAAAATCTGCATACTATAATGAGAAAAATATTTATACAGACTCTCTTAGATCTGTTTTTGGAAATAATCCTTGTAAAACGTTTATAAATCAGTTTGACTTTTCCAAATCAATTAACAACTTCAATATTTTAAAAATTAACTTAACCAACTCACTAGCTAGCTCTAATGGAAATAACTATTTAGATATTGCAGAAATAAATAGAACCTCTATAACTGGGTCTTTTAAGGTAAATAATCCAAAGTATCGCTTAAAACATTTACTAACAACCAGTTTGCTATTCGATAAGAAATATCTTTCGCCATTTACCTTTTCTTATTGCTTAAAAAGAGAATTTCACAATCATTTCAATTTATATTTTAATGCTGGAAAAGTATATAGATTTCCAACTATCAACGATCTTTTTTGGAATCCTGGAGGGAATTTAAATCTTGTTCCTGAGCAAGGATATACTGGTGATATTGGAATAATTTGGAATAAGAAAATTCACAAAGTAATTTTTTCATTTGAACCCTCTCTATATTCAAGATGGATTGATAATTGGATACTTTGGCAACCAACTGGCAGTTTTTGGTCTCCAATGAATGTTAAAAAAGTATGGAATCGTGGACTTGAAACAAGTTCTAAAGTTCATTTTTTCAATAAAAAAATAACTTATGATTTCACTCTTAAAACTGCTTATAATCTAAGTACCAATATTGAAGTTTACAACTCTAATAATAATTCCCAAGACAAACAACTTATATATACCCCTCACTACAAACTAGTATTTAAAAGTCAAATAAGTTATAAAGAATTCACTTTCACCTATTTACATAACTATACTGGATACGTATTTACTTCAAGAGATAATGAAAACTTTCTTCCTTCATTTAATCTCGGAAGGTTGTTTTTAAGTTGCAGAGTTAAATTCAAAAATAATTCTGCAAAAATATTTTACAAGATCAACAACTTGTACAACACCAATTATCAAGTGGTTATGAATAGACCTATGCCCTTGATAAATCATGAAATAGGAATCAATTTTAAAATAAAAAATAAATAATGAAAAAAATAAATTACCTACTTATAATTCTTTCAATAGCATTTGGAAGCCTTAATGCTCAACAAAATGTTGCAGACTTTGAAAACCTCACTCTTTCTTCAGAATCTTATTGGGATGGTTCAGATTTATCTGGCATTCATAATAATTCCATGTTTACTAGCATCTTTAATTCAGGTGATTATAATTTTAGTAACACCTATGATACTACTTGGGGATCTGCTTCAGGTTATTGGTCATCTGGTTGGGTATATTCCAATATGACTGATAGTTCCACTTCTGGATTTACCAATCAATATAGTGCTAAAGCTGGAGGTGGTTCTCCAATTGGGCTAACTGGAACTAATTATGCTATTGGAAAACCAAATTCTACAATTGTATTTAACAATCCTAATGGACTATCAATAAATATTACCAATAGTACTTACGCTGCTAATAGTATGAGAGACGGAGATGCATTTGCTAAGAAATTTACCAATGCTGATCAAGACTATTTTAAGTTGCATATTTATGGGTATTATAATGGTTCTATTTCCGATAGTATAGAATTTTATCTTGCTGACTTCACCCATGCCGATAGTACATTAGATTATATTGTTACAGATTGGCAATATGTTGAATTATTGCCTGGACCGTATGATAGCGTAAGTTTTGATTTATCTTCAAGTGATATAGGTGCTTTTGGAATGAATACACCTACCTATTTCTGTATAGATAACGTAGGTAATTATCCATTATCGACAGTTGAAATATCTGAAAATAAATTCTCAGTATATCCAAACCCTTCTTCTAAATTCATAAAGTTAAAAAGTCTTGAAAATAATGATGAATATATGATTTCTATATTTGATATTTTTGGAAAAGAAATAATTCATAATTTAAAAAATCCAAAGCAAATAGATATTTCTTCCTTTGTTAAGGGACAATATATTATGAAAATAGAAACTAAAGATGGAATAATTAATGAAAGACTTCTTAAGATATAAGCGCTCTTTAATATTTTATTTACTGTTATTTTTTACAATTCCAGTATTGGCTCAATTTGCTCCTGCAGCAGGGGTTCAAGGTACTACTGCTATCCATAAGGATAGCAGTATTTTTGTTAATTGGGCAACTGGATGTACTATTGTTATTGGTCAAGAGGATATTTCAAATCCATTTTCTGTTACAGCAAGTGCTGGAGACAGTTCAATGGCAATTGGATCTCCAGGAAATGGAATAGTTAGTTTAGGCGATGGTGGAGAAGCTATTTTAAGTTTTGAAAGATTTATTAAAAATGGACCTGGATGGGATTTTGCAATTTTTGAAAATGCATTTACCGATACTTTTCTAGAACTTGGATTTGTGGAAGTAAGTAGTAACGGAACTGATTTTTTTAGATTTCCAACTAGCTCTTTTACCCAAGACAGTATTCAGATTGATGCTTTTGGAGCAGTAGACCCTACAAATATTAATAATTTAGCTGGTAAATACAGAGCTAATTTTGGCACTCCTTTTGATCTAGAAGAATTAATAAACGAACCTAATCTGGATATAAACTCTATATCCCATGTGAAAATTATTGATGTAATAGGCTCCATTGATTCTAATTTCTGCAATTACGATCAATATTTAAATAAAATTAATGACCCATTCCCTACCCCATTTCCATCTTCTGGATTTGACTTAGATGCCGTTGGTGTTATTAATCAAGGACCTATGAACATTATTTTAGAAAATTCCACCAATATTTTAGATAACTTTAGAATAATAAATGGTACGGTTGTTTTTGATTTAAAAAGTGTACAAAAACCAGGCTATAAAGCTGAAATATTTGATTTAACAGGAAAAATAATTTTTCAAAAAAATTACAAATACAATCTTGAAGCAACACAAAATATAGATGTTCAATCTTTTAAAAATGGAATTTATCTTCTTAATATATCCACACAAAGCCAAAGTATAACTCGAAAATTTGTCCTAAAACAATAAAATGAAAAAATCTATTAATTTCCTTTTATTTGGTGTCATATTTATAATTTGCTCAAGCTGTGTAAAGCTAAACCCAGAGGATAATTCTAATAATGTAAGTATTAATGGAAATGGTCTAGTTCTTATTGGAAACGAAGGAAATTTTCAGTACGGAAACTCTTCTCTTTCCTCCTACAATAAAAATAGTGGGGAAACATCAAGTAACATTTATCAAAATATTAATCAAAGTCTTCTAGGAGATGTTCTTCATAGTATTTCTCATATAGACCATCAACTATTTTTAGTAATCAATAATTCTGGGAAAATTGTAGTTATAAATGATGAAACTTTTGAGTATTTATTCCAGATAGATAATTTATTATCGCCACGAAAAATAATTAAAGTAAATAACTCCAAATATTATATAACAGACCTTTATTCCAACAGTATTTATGTTTACAACGCCTATCAAAACACAACAAGTGAAATTTCTGTTAACGGTTGGTGTGAAGATATGTTAATGCAAAATGGAAAAGTATATGTTTGTAATGTGGCAAATAATCAGATATATGTCATAGATTCTAATCACGATAACATACTAGATAGCATCAGTGTAGGACAAAGCCCAGTTTCTATAAAAGAAGATATAAAAGGAGACTTATGGGTACTTTCTCAAGGATCTGTATCCAACAACGAAGACCCTAGTATTTCAATAATAGAAACACAGACTCTACAAATTATTAAAAATTTCAATTTAGAAAGTAACCTAAGCTATCCTTCTTCAATGAATTTATTTAATAATGAGGTATTTTTTATTAATAAACATGTTTACAAAATCTCTTCCATAGAGGATACAGTGCAGGAAATTATATGGGAGAATACTGGTAATACTTTCTATAACCTATCTATTGATCCATATAACAAAGATTTATATGTAACAGATGCTAAAGATTATGTTCAAAATGGATCTTTACTAATAATCGATAGCATCGGCAACTTAAAAAACGAAGTGATTACGGGAATAATTCCTAAGTCAATCGTTTTTTAATTATTGAACTGTTTAGTGCTAAAGTCAGAAATATCACTTACGCTTTCATGAATTATTTCCCAAAATTTAAAATAATCTTTATCTAAACTATTTTCATTATTAAAATCAATTATTTGATTATTGGTAGAAGCAATTATCTTTTGTATTTGATCATCATTACTTAATGACATCCACTCCTGATACAATTCATCGTTACTAATAGTATTATCAACAACTGTTTTATGGAATTTGCTAAATTCTTTTTTCAATTGGTTGGTATTTTTAGTAAGAATAGTCCCTTTGTAGTAAAAAGAATTTCTAAAGGATTTATAGTCATCATAAAACAGGTTATTTACAAAGAATATATCCTTAAGCATTTGATTATAAACAGAAAGAGTTTCATCATTGGAAGCAGATTTAATTTCATTTTGGTATCTATTTAAAATTAAAATAGTAGTAGCGTTTAAAAAGAAACGTTTATTCGAACTAGTTTCATCAATAGATAGAAACTTATCAAATCCTATAAGTTCTAAATCTATATTATTTGTTTTACTTGAAATATCTCTAAAATCTGTGATAACTTCTTGAATTTCACTACTCATTGTATGACATTTTTTAGCACTTATTTTAACTTTACTTCCGTTGGGTATATCTTGCAAAGTTTGCATAAGAGCACCTTTATTAAGAAAAGAAACAATTTGTGCAAAAGAGATAACTGCTTTGTTATTTTCACGATCGATATGAGAGATAAAAGCCAATTCATAATTTTTTCTTAATAAGAAGAACATAGCTAAGACAAAACCAATACCAACACCAGATAATAAATCAGTAAGTAATACTGCAATTATTGTAATTACTATAACTAGCCCATTTTCCCAATCAGTTTTAAATTGTGAGATAACATTTTTAATCTTTACCAACTTAAATCCAATGATAATTAAAATAGCTGCTAGAGAAGATAAAGGAATGTATTCTAAAACTGTTGGAAATAGAAAAACACCCAATAGTAGAAACATTCCGTGATAAAATGCTGACATCGGAGATTTAGCATTTGCATTTATATTTGCAGAACTTCTAACAATTACCATTGTAACTGGCAAACCACCTAACAAACCTGATAAAAAGTTACCAATTCCTTGAGCCTTTAGCTCTTTGTTGGTTGGAGATATGTTCTTATCTGGATCTAATTTATCAGTAGCTTCTAAACATAATAATGTTTCTATACTGGCAACTAAAGCCAAAGTAACTGCATAAACATAAACTTCTTTATTTGAAAAAGCTTCCATTGAAAAATCTGGTGTAACTAATAAATTTTTATAATCTCCAGTTGTAAGTGCATCTGGTAAATTAACTAAGTGTGAAGTGCCTAAGAAGGTCATCTCACCAAAGTTTCCACCAACTGAACCAAAAAGTTGATTTAATAAAGAACCAACTAAAACAACCAATAGAGAAGCAGGGAGTAATTTTAGTTTACTATTTTTCTTCACTGCTGGAAGTTCCCAAACAAGAAGAATTATCATAGACACTAGAAAAATTAGCAGAGCTCCTAAAGCAACATTATCAAAACTTAAAAAGATTTCAGAAAATGTATTTTCTCCGTCAACTTGCTCAAATGCCATTTCACCTTCAGGATCACTATCAACTCCCAGTGCATGAGGGATTTGTTTAAGAATTAGCGTAATACCAATAGCAGCTAACATTCCATTTATAACTGATGTGGGAATAAAGTAACCTACAACCCCTAGTCTTAAAAGACCAAGTAAAAATTGAATTACTCCAGATAAAACAACAGCCAAAAGAAAAGCTTCATAACCAAGATCATGAATAGCAGCAACAACTATAGTTATTAAACCAGCTGCAGGGCCACTTACTCCAAATCTTGATCCACTAAAAAGTGTTACTACTAAACCACCAATAATTCCGGCGATTATTCCTGCAAATGGGTCTGCTTCTGATCCTTGAGCTATCCCTAAACAAAGGGGTAAAGCTACCAACCAGACTACAAGACCTGCAGGTAAGTCATTTTTTAAATAAGATATATTAATTTTATTTTTAAACATGGTAAAATATTTTTTGTTGGAAAACCAACGATTACTAATTAAACGAATGGAAAGATCTTACAGCGTAAAAAAGATCTTAAAATTTAATTAGCTGATAGGAGGTGGAATGTCTACTTCTTTAAAATTAGAATTTTCAAATAGGATGTATGGATTATACACTTTTTTAAAATGAATGTCAATATTTGAATTTGAGATAGGTAATAGAAATAATTCATCATAATCTTCTATTTCAGTTTCCCGTTCTGATTCCCTGTCATTTTCTTTTTCTTCAGTATTTTCACTTTCAAAATCTTTTGAAATCTCATAAGAACTTGAGTTAATGTCTAGAAATGATGTATAGACATTGGACATATAATTAGCCATAAAAATAAATAGAAAAGATAAGAATATAATCCTTAGAGATTTTAGATGGGAAATAAACTTATATGTATTAAATTCTACATTCATATTTTAATAACATTATAATTTAACTCATTTAAAGAAATAATGTTACAGTTTTAATTATTTTTAACAATATGAGTAATTCAGAAACAACACAAAATAAATTACTTATGGTATATAAAATATACATTAAAAATATAATTTAAAATAACTTTTATTTCTTATTCACTTTATGTTATAAATATAAAGTGATTTACAGTAAAGAATTTGAAAAAATGACAGAACTATAAAAAACATGGATAAAAGCATTGATTAAGAGTGGTAAATCAATAAAATTAGCTTTAAGAATTCAAATAAAATAGCTCATTTTTAGAAATTAAAATAAATTCATCTCCGTTGTTTTCCAACTTTAAATTATGGGTACCAGTAAATTCTCCAAAAGATGGAAAAATTATATTTTTTTTGGAAATATAGAAACAAGGAAGTTTAATTTTTTGTTTGCCTTTTCCTTTTAGTAAAAATGAAGGATGAATATGACCACATA
>JADHMB010000069.1 GCA_016780365.1 Flavobacteriales bacterium | reverse complement strand
GACAGGATTCAAACCTGTAACCGCCTGAGCCGTAATCAGGTATTCTATTCAGTTGAACTACGAGGCCAATCTTCTACAAATGTAGAGTTATTTAATCAAGAGTTCAAAACATAATCGTACAACATATTGTCGTAAATATTTATTTTTTTAATATGCTTTTTTAATTCCATTGGAATATCTCTGTATTTGTAGTTAACCCCTATTTTTTTATTCAATATATACTTATCTACCTTATCCAAATCCAATTCTAGTAAATTATAGATGTCATTCATTTTTTTGGTTTTGTGAATGCCTACAATTAGTTTTTTTTCGTCTATCAATTTCTTAATTCTATTCAAATCCACATTATTTACTTCATAGGAAGAACAAATATCGTAACCAAGAAGAAATTTGGTTTGCATATTGGTATACTTATTACAAAAATCTACAAGACTCATTTTTAAAAAATGATTGAAATGATAATAAGCAGAAATAGTAGTGTTTGTTGGATTTCTTAAAAGAGTAAACATTTTTTTGTCTTCCTTAAAAATATCGAGCTCAGAAACATTATTTGGAGGGAATTTAAACTTATGATATATAGCAATTTTCTTGTTCATGTGTTGGTTGTAAATTACATTGAACTTAAAACTTATTCCACCTGTTTTTGGAATATGAATAAACAGATAATCTACCTCATCTTTTCTTTTAAGTAAAGATTTTAAACTCAGTTTTTCATACCATTTCTTACTATCTAAATATTTAATATCTAGTTTGTGATACCAGTTGTCTTGACACCTTTGAAGTAATTCAGTATTTGATTTTTCATTTACTATAATAGGCTTATTGCTATTCTCTTTATACAATATGAAATCTTTCTTCATCTACAGTAAATGTACTATTTTTTAATAGTATTAAGTTCAAATTTTTCATTACAATAAACCTCCTTTTTAGATAAAATATAACTGAAAATACATGCGTATTTAAAATACAACAACATTATATATTATTTAATATCCATATTTCATTTGAAGGGATATCTAAAATTATATATTTGCCGCTTGAAAAATTTTAAGTAGCTACAATGAAAAAACTTTTTATCAACTTTTCCCTAGATCCAAAAAAAGATATTCTCTCTGGTCTAACTGTAGCACTGGCATTGGTTCCCGAGGCAGTTGCCTTTGCATTTGTAGCTGGAATAGATCCTCTTGTTGGGCTTTATGGAGCTTTTATAATGGGACTAGTTACAGCTTTATTTGGCGGAAGACCAGCAATGATTTCTGGTGCTACTGGTGCAATGGCGGTGGTAATGGTTCATATGATTCAAAAAGGAAATCAAGTTGGTTTAACCCTAGAAAATCCAATAGATAATCTAGGTCTACAATGGTTATTTATTACACTTTTACTGGTAGGAGCTATTCAAATAGCCGCCGGAATATTTAAACTTGGGAAATTTGTAAGACTTATTCCCCACTCTGTTATGATGGGCTTTGTAAACGGACTAGCTATAGTTATATTCTTGTCTCAGTTAAATCTTTTTAAACAAACCAATGACGGAATTTCTAGCTGGATGAATGGTTCAGATCTTTTAATTATGACAAGTCTAGTAGGACTAACCATGCTCATTATGTATCTACTACCAAAAATCACCAAAAAGATTCCAGCTGCTCTTGTTGCTATTATTATGGTAGCTAGTATAACAATACTAGCAGAGCTCAAAGTAAGCACCGTAGGGAGTTTTATTGTTGATGGTGGAGGAAAAGGGCTAGAAGGTTCTTTACCCAGCTTTCAATTTCAAATATTTGATTTGTTTCAAACCATGTCAAACCATTGGAGCTTGATACTCTCTACTGCATTTCTATTGGCTGCAGTTGGGCTTATAGAATCTTTAATGACCCTTAATTTAATTGACGAGCTAACAGAGTCTAGAGGAAGTGGGAATAGAGAATGCCTAGCTCAAGGAAGTGCAAATATCTTAAACGGTTTATTCGGAGGAATGGGCGGATGTGCTATGATTGGTCAATCTATTATCAATGTCAATTCTGGAGGAAGAGGAAGGTTGTCTGGACTAATAGCAGCAATAGCTTTACTATGCTTTGTACTTTTTGGTGCTCCACTAATTGAGAAGATTCCAATAGCAGCACTTGTGGGAGTTATGTTCATGGTAGTAATCGGAACATTTGCATGGATTAGTTTTAGAATTATTAGAAAAATACCAATTTCTGATGCCATAGTTCTAATTACTGTTTCAGCCATTACAGTTTGGCAAGATCTTGCTATTGCGGTTATCGTGGGAGTTATAATATCTGCATTAGTATTTGCATGGAAAAATGCCATAATGATTCGTGCTAGAAAAAGAATTAAATCTAACGGAACAAAAGTTTATGAAATTTGGGGGCCATTGTTCTTTGGATCTGTACAAAATTTTAACTCAAAATTTAATTTAAAAACAGATCCAGAAAATGTAGAGATTGATTTTATAGAATCTAAAGTGAGTGACCATTCTGGAATAGAAGCTATAAGTAACCTAGCTAAAAAATACTTAAAAGCAAAGAAAAACCTAAAACTAACCCATCTCAGTCCAGAGTGTATTACTTTACTTATAAAAGCAGACCCTAAATTAAATAAGATAATAAAGACATCAATAGACGATCCTCGCTACCATGTTGTAACAGACCTGATGGATAGTGAAGTATGAATTGATTAGTGAATTTGAGCACTTAACCCATTCTCATTTAGAGCATTGCAAATTGGCTTAAGTTCCTCGTAAGAACCTCTTTTTACCAAACATTTTCCATTGTTATGTACAATCCAAGCGCATTGTTCTGCTTGAACAGTATCATGGTCGCAGTATTTGCATAAGGAATCAATGACATGATCGAAAGTATTAACCTCATCATTATAAAGCAAAATAGATTTTTGAGAGTTTAATAACTCTAAGGTTTCTAAATTTTCTTGGTACTGATTACCGCCACTCATAATTCAAATATAGTGAATTATATAAATCATTTGAAACTGTTTAAAGTTTCTTCAATTTTGGTTAAAATACCATCTTTAAATACTACAATTTTAGAGTTTTCTAGATTTTGAGACTTACATGCATTTAAATCAGTTGTTATAGAATCATAATCATCTCTGCTTTTAGAATAATAAGTTGTTACTCCGTTAATTTCCGTTCCTTTTATATCTAAAGTTTTTAATTTGTCAAACTTAGACTGAAGCTCGTCTGTTAGGTCATTAAATACACCTATTTCAATCTTATATTCATAATTAAAACTAAAATCGTCACGAGTGGACTTAATTATCTTAGAATTTGAAACAACATCAGAGCTAATTGAATTAAGAGCAATTTGTGCATCAGTCAATGAATTGTATTTTTTACTAAAAAATTGACTCCCCCCAAATCTAGACCTAGATTTAACATTAAAATCTCTCAATTTTAAACTTGTTCCATTCAAATCAACAGGGATATCGCTACCATAGGTGCCAAAATCTATATAGTAAATTGTTGGATTTTCATACTCTACTACCCTATCTGGATTTGCAGAATTTGCTTGTTGAAGACTAATGCTCCTTCCATTATTGTAAGCAATAATAAAAGCATCTGTTAAAATACCATCGTCTATCAATTCTGCTTTTCTTCTAGCGGCCAATTCTATAGTATTAAATTCTCCAGTTGAATATTTATATAAATTATTAACTCTACTTACTACTAATGGAGAAATATTGAGTGCATTTTCTTTTAATAATGGTTTAGAGAAAGCACCAATTTGAACAGAGTAAAAGATGCCTGTAGTTTGGTCTATAGTTTTTACCGATGCTAGGGTTAGGTCTTGTGCAATTTCGGTTCTTAAATTAGACAAACTGTTTGTAGAAGATGGCGATGTAGGTGGCAAAATGGCAATTGGCTGATTAGACAAAATAGCTCTAGCTTCACTTAATTTAATTCTTTCGCCATTGTTGATAGCTACTACAAATGCATCTCTATAACTAGAGCTTAGACCTCTAATTTGATTTTTAGCTTGATTTGCATCTTGATAAGTCTTGAAATAACCTACTCTATACCTTGTAATATCGTCTCTTACTTTTTCCGCACTTATGGGAGCAAATCCTTGAAATAAATCTTGTGGGATTGGATTTCTAAAAGCACCTACCTGAACTTTAAATATTAAACCTTTCGGAATCTTAGGATTTAATGGAATAGGATTTTCTTGGGAATAAACTTTTTCGTCTGTTAAAAGAAATATTTCTTGAGTAATTACAGTTGGTGGCACAAAATTTTTGGACAATATATCTTCTGGATTAACAGGAACTATTTCTGGTTTAACTTCTGGTAATTTCACATCCTGCACAACTTCTTGCTCAATTATATCTAATGAATCACTAGCTAATGAATCTAATTCTAATAAATCAGTAGTATCTACAAACTCCTCTGGTAATAAAGCAAGAACACTATCTGCTTTCCCAGAAATTGCCAATGCTTTAATTTGTGTTTTTTGAGTAGAATCCAACATTTCTAAAACCAGAGCTTGACTCATTTGCTTGTTCTTTATTTCTCTTTTTACAGAATCCATACTATAAATTATTGCCTCTGAAAATTCCTTGTTCTTTTTAGCTTCAATTTTTAAATTTTTAGAAGCATTGATCAAATCTTTCTTTGCTGAAATATCTGTTTCTGTTTTAGACTGTTGCTCCAAAGCATCTGCTTTAGCAACCATTTGGTCGTACATTTTTAAATAACCTTCTTTTTTTGCTTTTAATTTCTGATTCTCTATTTCTAACTCTCTAACTTCTGTTTCGGATTCATAGAAAGATTTGAATTCATTACTTGATGCTATAGTTATAACTTCTGCATCTACTAAAGATTTAGAAATTTCAATATCCTCCACTATGGCCATTTCAATTTTTTTAAAGTCTAAAGATTTTTCTAAATAATTAGAGGATTTTTTCTTTTGGATGGCAGCTAAATTTTCATATTCTTTGGCACCTAACACATCACCCTGGGCTGTTAATTCAACTGCTTTTTCAGAATAAATCTTAGATTCTTGCAGTGCAACATCAGAAAGTTTTTCCAATCGTACAGATTGTTTTAATTGGTTAGGATTTAGTGTTTTTGCAACAGACAGTTTATCGTCTGAAAAGTCTTCTACTATAGCATCTGAATACAACTTCTTGGATTTTACTAGATAATTAATTGCTGTGTTTTCAAACTCAATAGCTTCTTCTATTAATTTACCCTTCTTAACTTTGTCTTTTTCCGAATTAGCTTGGTCTCTTAATGCAACAGACTTTGCATTAAGCTCATTGGCAGCAACTTCGTATTTTTCAGCTTGTTTAAATTTAAAACTTTCTTTAACATCTGCTTCAAACTCCTTTTTGTTGGAGGAAATCTCTCTATTTAAATGTTTGATTTCATTGTCATTAACAAATGCTATATCATCGGCAATTTTAAGCTGGGCTTTGGCTTTCTTCTTATTTATTTTACCTATTTTTTTATCTACTTTAGCCTTCTTCTTATCCGTATCCATATCTAATTTCTGAAGCTCAAGTTCCTCAGTTTCATTGGAAAGCACATTGATTTTGTCAATACTCTTTTTATTGATTTCTATTATTTTATTGTTGGTTTGATTTTCATATTTGTTTTGAACAAAAACTACTTCCTTATCAACTTCTGCTACTACTTGATAAGTTTCTGGTTCTGACTCTGAATTAAAAGTAACTCCATTCACAGTTTGAGCTGGTATCTCTATAAATTCCTTGGCAATTGGTATATCCAATGGCAAATTCTCAACAAATTCAATATTCTTTTTTTCTTTAATTACAGACTCTTTCTTAAAAGAATCATCTTCTTTTTTAGAAATATTAACAGAACTATCACTTATATTACCAGTTGTATTCTCGCTAGATGCTAAAGTTAAGTCCTCTTTTAATTCTTCCCCTTTATTGTTTTCTAAAGTACTATCATCTGAATTTGATGAATCCTGACCAACATTTGTATTTTCTTCTGTAGAATATGATAAATCTATTCCATTGTCAACTATAGCTAATACTACAGATTCCAACTGAGGATCGTTCTTTTCTATATAATTTGATATTGTACTTTCGTTCTCAATTTCAATATCTTCAAGATCCAAATCTGATTCTAGCGGTATATCCTTGTACTTTTGTGAAACTTTAATTTCCTGTAAATCCTTAGCTTGGTCTTCAAGCTGTTTCTTTTCTAAAACCAATTCATCGTACTGAGAAATTTTATCTTCAACATCTGATTCTAAATTTGAAATTTTAGATTCCAATTCATTTATTTTTGAATTTTGTTCATCAATTTTTTTTCTCTTTTTGGTAGAACTCAAAATTAACTTCTCTTCCTTTAATTGAGATTGCAAGGCTTGTTTTTCCGATTTTATTTCTTCTGCATTTTCTAGTAAATCTTTGGCTTTTTCTTCTTTTTCTCTAGACTGTTGTTGAATTATTTCAACAGTTGATTTTTCTTTTGAAGGATCAGATAATTGCACTTTGATACTTTCAATTATTTCTACCTCCTGGTTATTATCCGCAACCAAATCCTCTTGAACATCTAATTCTTGAATAATCAAAATTTCTTTTTCTTTTAAAATTATTTCTTCATTCATTCTTTTTGAAATTGCAACTGCATTGGATACTTCCTGGCTTAAACGTTTACTGGTAGCATTAAATTTTGCAGCTAACTTCAATTGAATATTTTTAATGGAGTCGTTCTCTTCAGATTCCAATTCTAATAAAATATCGTCTGCTTTCTGAGCATTTATAATCGATTCTTCTGACTTGAGTTTGGCAATGTTAGATACCAGTATACTTTGTTCTTTTAAATCATTTAATCTTTCATTTTTCACATTTAAAAGTTGGTCTTTTTGTTCGCTGAAATTAATAATCTCATTTTCACTAGTATCATTTTCGAGATTACTTTCTTGACTCGGGTCAGTATCTATAACTAATTCCTCGCTTTGACTTTCAACCATTTTGTCTAAAATACTATCGGGATACTGATCAATATTTATTTTAGGATTGGACATTTCTTTTAGAAGATTTGCAATAATAACTGCCTCGTTTTCAGGAGATTGATCGAAATAATCTTTGATAATCAATTTCTCTTCACCATTAATTTTAACCAACTCAATTTCCTGTTTTAATGCTTTTAGCTCTGTTTGCGGTGGAGCTTCAACTAAACCTGCATGAATTTTCTCGCTTTTAGGAGTTTCAACAATAAACTTATATTTCCCTGAGTTGGGCAAAAGAATATTATAATTTGACTCTTTATCTACATTGTAAGAACCTATTAATTTATTAGTTCTTACGTCTTGTACTTTAATATTGGCTTGGAAATCTTCTGGAAGAATAGAATTTTTAAAGCTTCCTGAAATTATAATGTTTTGCATAGGTAAAAGCTGCACCTTTACATTGTATACATCAATCATTCCTCCTTCCGAAGATCTTTTAGAAGAAAAAATAGCATTTTTATTATTTTTATCTACTAAATATAGAATGTCATCATCCGTACTGTTTATCTTATAATCAAGGTTAGAAATTGGACCAAAATCATTAGTAGTTGCATCGTAATTACATCTAAATATGTCATAACCTCCCATAGAATTATGTCCCATAGATGAAAAGTAAAAAGTGGTTCCATTAGAATTCAAAAAAGGAAAATCCTCATCGTAAGGTGAGTTTATATTTTCTGGAAGAATTTTGGGAGAAGACCATCCTCCCCCAGACAAACGTTTTTTGAAATAAATATCTAAACCATTATCGCCAACTTCTCCATAACTTGAATAGAATAAAATATCTTGGTTAAGAGGTGGAAAATAAATAATTGATTTATGGTTCTTTTTTTTGTCTATTTTAGTTTGAAACTCCTCTGTTACTAAGATTCTCCCGCCAATGTCTTTTAGGTCGTAACTGTAGTTGAACTTATCAACAGAAGTAGTTTTTTTATCTATTACTACAATATCAGAAAGGTTTTTCATCAACGACTGACCATTTTCAGACATGTTTATGTACATCTCTAAGTTTAGAGATTTGGCCTGTTTAGAACTGGCTAGAGATTTGTATTTTTTATATTGGTTTAAAGCATCTTGGAATAGATAATTATAGTGGTATACCCTTCCCAAATAAAAATAAGCTCTTGGATCAACTTCTGAATCTTTTATGGCCTTTTTTAAATAAGGAATAGATTTTGACTTATCTGCATATTTAAATAAAACACATACTCCATATTTGAAATTATATTCTGAGTTGTTTTTGTTACTTAAAAAGTTAGACATATGAGGTTCGGCCTCAATAAATTTCTGTTCTTCAAATAAATTATTGGCATACTTGATTCTCTCCCCTTCATTTTTAAAATTTTCTTGTCCATTTAGATTAAAACTGAAAATAATGAAAAATAAAAACCCATATGTCTTAATCGAGTTCAATTAGTAGAGTCTTTTTTAAGCTTAATATTCATTTTATTTTCATTTTTACTCAAGAGCCTATAAATATTAGGTTTGTGAGTGAAAAGTACTAATATCGATATAAAAATTGAAAAGTACATTAGAGATATAGATTCTACTCTAATAATTAAAATGGTAATAATTGGAAAAGAAATAGCGGCAATTATAGCGCCTAAAGAAACATAATTTGTAAAAATAAATATCAATAAAAATATAACTACACAGCCAATTGCAGCAGAGAAGTTAATAGCTAAAATAATTCCCATTAAAGTAGCTACTCCTTTCCCACCTTGAAACTTCTCATAAATTGGAAAAACATGGCCCAAAACTGCAGTTATACC
>JADHMB010000068.1 GCA_016780365.1 Flavobacteriales bacterium | reverse complement strand
AATAATGAATAAAGGAACAGTAAAATTTTACGATAGCACCAAAAGATTTGGTTTTATCAAAGAAGATGGTACAGAAGAAGAACATTTTGTACACTCATCAGGTTTAATAGATCAAATTCAAGAAAACGATAAAGTCGAATTTGAATTAAAAGAAGGTAATAAAGGATTAAATGCAGTTAACGTAAAAGTTATTTAATATTTTTTTACAAAATGAATTTAAAGCTCGCTATTAGCGAGCTTTTTTTATGCCTTGTTTTTAAGTTCGTCCAACTCCATCCATCGATTTAGTTTATCATCCAAAAGATTATTTAAGATCTCTAATTCCTTGCCCTTTTCATGCATTAGATCATAACTTACATTAGAATCTTTAAAGAAATCCTCCATCTGTTTTTTTTCTTTCTCTAACTTCTCTATCTGCCTCTCTAAACTTTTATGCTCTTTCCTGTTTTCATAAGAAAACAGGTTGGCTTTTTCAGTACTATCAGAAATAACTTTTTCTTTCTTTTTTTCAAGTTTGAGTTCTTTATTTAACTTGGCTCTATATTCTGAATAACTAGAATATTCATCTTTTATAATTCCATTCCCCTTAAATATAAATAAGTGATCGGTTAATTTGTCCATAAAATACCTATCGTGCGATACCAAAATGAGACAGCCCTTAAAGTCCAGTAAAAACTCTTCTAACTTATTGAGCGTGAGTAAATCTAAGTCATTGGTAGGTTCATCAAGAATTAAAAAATTAGGATTTTTCATTAAAACCGTAAGCAAATACAATCTTCTTTTCTCCCCGCCACTTAATTTGGAGACATAAGTATATTGCATATTAGAAGGAAACATAAAATGTTCCAATAGTTGAGAAGCAGTTATTTTTTTATTGTCAGACATTACTATTACTTCTGCAATATCTTTTAACACCTCTATTACTCTCTTGTCATGTTTTAACTGTATTCCTTTCTGTGTAAAATAACCATATACAATAGTTTCTCCAACATTAATTTTACCACTATCCGGCTTAAGAGATTGAGTAATAATATTTAAAAAAGTACTTTTTCCTACTCCATTTTTTCCAATAATTCCTATTCTCTCGCCATTTTTAAAAGTGTAATCAAAACCACTTAATATTTTAAGATCACCATAAGACTTATATACCTTTTTAAGCTCTAAAATCTTACCTCCCACTCTACTCATCTTCACTTCTAGTTTTAACTCTTGCTTTATTTTTTTAGAAGTTGCTTTGGTTTTAATCACCTCAAAATTATCTACTCTTGCTTTAGACTTAGTAGTTCTAGCCTTAGGAGATTTTCTAATCCACTCTAGTTCTTTTTTCATTAGTCTTCCAGCCTTAGACAGCTCTACATTGAAATTACTTTCCCTCTCGTCTCTTTTCACTAGAAAATAGCTGTAATTCCCTTTATGATGGTACAACTTACCATCTTCCAGTTCTAAAATATGGTTACAAACACGATCTAAAAAATAACGATCGTGGGTAATCATTAAAAGTGTAATATTTTGATTTTTTAAATACTCCTCTAGCCATTCTATCATCTCAATATCCAAATGATTGGTGGGTTCGTCAAGCAACAACAAATCTGGAGCATCTATTAGCAATAAAGCCAAAGCCAAACGCTTTTTTTGACCTCCCGAAAGCATTTCTACCTTTGCTTCTAAGTCTACTATTTTAAATTTGGAAAGTATTTGCTTTAGCTCATTGTCAAAATTCCAACCGTCGACTTTTTCCATATTTATGGAAGCCTTTTCAAATCTTTCCGCCGTGGTGTCGTTGTAATCGTTGGTCTGCATTTCAAGAGCAGATTCATACTCTCTTATTATTTTAACTACCTCAGCATTAGAATTGTATAACAGTTCGTTAATGGTAAATTTTTCATTAAAAACTGGCTCTTGCTCCAAGTATCCAATTCTAATTCCGTTTCTAAGAGTTACTTTACCAGTTCCAGGAACATCTTTTCCAGCTATAATTTTTAGCATGCTGGTTTTACCAGAGCCATTATTGGCAATTAAAGCTACTTTATCCCCATAATTTAGTCCAAAGTTTAAACCCTCAAAAAGGACTCTTTCTCCAAAAGACTTGCTTATATTTTCTACAGATAAATAGTTCAAGGGTTAAACATACCAATTTAAAAGCTGAATTTATATTTTATTTTAATCAGATGTTTTTTAAAGCATCGTAATAAAAACTAGCTTCCTTATAAAGTGAATTATATTTTACTGTCAATGAAGTCTCTCCTTGAGAATTATGCTCCTTAAACCCTACTGAATTATGGACATTTTCATACCAATACTTTGCCCATACTCCATCTTCAATAATCCCACCTTTTGGCCAACTAAGCATTTTTTTAGAAAATTTAATCTTAGAAAAAGCACAAATTTTTTCCAAGTGCTTTTCTGGATTCATTAGTAAATCCTCTGCCTCTATTAAGTAAAATTCTATTTTATTTTTTTTAAAATCTTTGGCCAATTCGTATTGTAATTTATAGCCTAAGTCTTGTAAAGTGGGATTTTTTATCACCTTAGAAAATGAAGCAATAGATTTTTTTGGAGATCGAGTTAGAATAACATTACTCCAATTTTTAGCAAAATCTATGTTTTGGCCATCTAAGTGATGGGTCATGTTCTTTATAAATAGCAGCTCTTTGGTACTCTGTTCATTTAATTCTTGTAAAACCTTATTAAAATTTGAAGATTGGCTATTTAGTATCTCTTTTTTTCCTGGATGTAAAGTGTTTGAATTTACATTATTTAAATAGTATGCATAGAAAGGTTCGTCCACTACTTTGGTCTCTTTTCTTTGTGCAAAAGAATACATCATTGCAGTAGAAATATTTCTTGGACTAGCCCACAAACATATTACCTTACTCATTTTATCTGACTTTCAACCAGCTTTTGGTAATGTTTTTCTAAAGTCGCTGAGAATTCAATATTTGAATTGTTCTCGATAAGTTTTCCATCTACAGAAATTACAGGCGTTACTCCACCAAAGGTTCCTGTGACAAATGCTTCATCAGCAGCATAAACATCAAAAAGAGAAAAGTTGGTTTCTCTAACTTCAATATTATTGGCTTTACAAACATCTATTATTTTTTGCCTTGTTATTCCATTCATACAATACTGACCTGTAGAAGTAAAGACAATTCCATCTTTAACAATAAAAAAGTTAGTGGAATTACACGTGGAAACGAAACCATTAACATCCAACATTAATGCTTCATCTGCTCCTGCTTCAATCGCCTGAATCAAAGCCTGAACCTCATGTAATTTACTGTGACAATTAAGTTTAGGATCTAAATAATCTGGTGAGCCTCTTCTAATAGTAGAAGTGAAAAGTTTGATTCCCTTTTTCTTTGAAGTGGGATCTGCCGTTTTGTATTCTGGAATAATTACCAAGTTAGGACCACTTATTGTAAGTCTTGGATCTTGTGAAGGAGTTTTCTTAATACCCCTTGTTACCATTATCCTAACATGAATCCCATCTTGCATATTGTTGGTTTGTAAAACATTTTCTACAATAGCTTTTAATTCTAATTTAGAATATGGTAGTTTTATACCTGTAGCTTTGGCAGCAGACCACAACCTAGAAAAATGATCGTCTAAAAAAACAAGCGTTCCCCTATACAGTCTCACCGCTTCCCAAATTCCATCTCCTACTAAATACCCACTATCAAAAACACTAATCTTAGCATCTTTTCTATTGAAAAATTCTCCATTTACATATATTTTTATGTGGTTATTTCTATCGTCTTGAATTGCGTTATGTGTACCGTGAACCATTGTATTTTATTTACTAAATAAATATAAGTTTATTAAACAATTTTTACTGTAATAAAATTATCTAAATATCTTCGTTAAATATAATGATTAACAATTTTCAAAATAAATTTGGCCTCACCAAACCTATTCTAATTGCAGGTCCTTGTAGTGCAGAATCTGAAAAACAAACTTTAGAGACTGCTCATCAATTGAAAAAACATAAGAATTTAATTTTCAGAGCAGGAATCTGGAAACCTAGAACAAGGCCCAACAGTTTCGAAGGGATTGGTTCTAAAGGACTTCAATGGATTCAAAAAGTAAAAGAAGAAACTGGATTAAAATCTACTGTAGAAGTTGCCAAAGCAAAGCATGTAGAACTTGCTTTAAAATACGAAGTGGATATACTTTGGATTGGTGCTAGAACTACTGGAAATCCATTTGCTATGCAAGAAATAGCAGATTCGCTAAAAGGAGTTGATATTCCAGTAATGGTTAAAAACCCAATAAATCCGGAAGTAAATCTATGGATAGGAGCTATAGAAAGACTGTTAGATAATGGCATTTATAATATAGCAGCTATTCACAGAGGGTTTTTCACCTACAAGAACTCTAAATATAGAAATATTCCTCAGTGGCAATTAGCTCTAGATTTGAAAAGAAAGTTTCCAAAACTTCCAATGATTTGTGATCCTAGTCATATTACTGGAAACAGCAATCATATTTTAGAAATTGCTCAAAAGGCAATGGATATGAGCTACGACGGTCTTATGATTGAAACCCATATTGATCCAAAAAATGCATTGAGTGACAAAGACCAACAAATTACTCCACTAGAGTTGGAAAACATCCTAAATAAGCTTGTAATTAGAAACTTTGAAACGGAAAACAAAGAATTTAAAGCAACTTTAAAACAGCTTAGAATTCAGATAGACGACTTGGACATTGAGCTACTTGACGTTCTGAAAAGAAGAATGGATTTGGTGGAGAAAATTGGTGTTCATAAAAAAGAGAACGAGGTTACCATACTCCAAAATAACCGATGGATAGAAATGTTAAAATCCAGAGTAAAATATGGTGAAGAAAATGGTTTGAGCGAGCTTTTTATTCAACAATTACTAAAAGCTATTCATCAAGAATCTATTGACAAACAGAATAGTGTCATGAATAAAAAATAAAAGATGAAATATAATTTATTGCCCAATACCGATATTAAGGTGAGTAGAATATGTCTGGGAACTATGACCTATGGCCGGCAAAATACCGAGACAGATGGTCATCAGCAAATAGATTATGCTTTAGAAAGAGGGGTAAATTTCATTGACACAGCAGAAATGTATCCGGTCCCAGCAGAAGCTACTAGATATGGCAATACAGAAAGAATTATTGGTTCTTGGATTAAGAAAAGTAAAAAAAGAGATTCTATAGTATTAGCCACTAAAATTGCTGGCCCTGGAGATTATACCAAACACATTAGAACTACTGGATTTGAAAAAGCTGGGCTAATCGAAGCTGTAGACAATAGTTTAGAGAGACTTCAAACAGAATATATAGACTTATACCAATTACACTGGCCAGAAAGACTAACCAATAGATTCGGAAAAAGAGGCTATAAATATGAAAAAGAGGAAAAGTGGAAAGATAATTTTAACGAAGTACTTCACACTCTAGATGAAATTATTAAAACTGGAAAAATTCGTCATATTGGTATATCCAATGAAAACCCTTGGGGTACCATGCGTTTTTTAGAAGAATCTAAGAACGAATTACCTAGGATGATAACCATTCAAAATCCATATTCTCTTCTCAATAGACAATTCGAAGTTGGAAATGCAGAAGTTTCCATGCAAGAAAATGTTGGTCTTCTAGCCTATTCTCCTTTAGGGTGTGGTGTTCTTTCAGGAAAATATATTGAGAAAAAAGATTCTCCTAATAGCAGACTTAATTTATTTAAAAGATTTGTAAGGTACAGTAGCAATCAAAGCACAGAAGCTGCAAAGCTTTATTTAGAGATTGCCAATAAGCACAACCTTTCTCTTACTTCTTTGGCTTTGGCTTTCATAAACCAGCAGCCATTTGTAACAAGCAATATTATAGGTGCAACTAACCTAGATCAGCTAAAAGAAAATATTGATTCAATATATGTTTCTCTAAGCGATAATATTCTAAGGGAGATAGAAAAAGTGCACGAAATGATTCCCGATCCTGCAACTTAATTTATAAATGCTTTTTTAATTGAAAAATTAGCTTAATTTCGCCAAAATTTTTTAGAAATGGAGTTAAATTACAAAGACATATTAACCACTTTTATGGTCTTATTTGCAGTGATTGATATCATAGGAAATATTCCCATAATTATAGACTTAAGAAAGAAAGCTGGACACATTCAAAGTGAGAAAGCAAGTCTTATTGCAGGATTCATATTAATTATATTTTTATTTATTGGAGAGCAACTTTTAAGTATTATTGGTCTGGATGTTCATTCTTTTGCCATAGCAGGTTCTTTGGTAATATTTTTCATTGCTTTAGAAATGATTTTGGGAATTAAAATTTATAAAGATGAAAAGAGTTCACTAAACGCAACGGTTTTCCCTCTTGCATTCCCACTTATAGCCGGACCTGGAAGTTTGACTACGTTATTATCTTTAAAAGCTGCTTTTAGCAATGCAAATATTATAGTTGCTATAATTATCAATATTATAGTTATTTATATTGTTTTAAAAGCGTCTAGCAAAATTGAAAAAGTTATAGGCGAAAACGGTATTGGAATTATTAGAAAGATATTTGGAGTAATTCTTTTAGCCATTTCTATCAAACTTTTTACCTCCAATATTAAGTTTCTACTTTAAAAAAGAAATAATAGATTTATTTATCGAAGTATATTTTTTTTTTGGCATAAAAATTGTTTATTTTAAGAGTATAAAAAAAATTGAATTATGAAAACATTAAAATTATTACTAGTTCTACTAATAACTTCTACCCTTTTTAGCTCCTGTGCTATTGTAAAACCTGGGGAAGTGGGTGTAAGACAAACATTTGGAAGATTAAGAGGAAATATTATAGTTCCTGGACTTGCTATTATTAATCCATTTACCACTACTCTAGTAAAAATCCCTACAAGAACCGTTAATAGAGAAGTGAAACTAAACTTGCCTTCCAAAGAAGGATTGAATGTAAGCTCTCAAATATCTATTCTTTACCACGTAAAACAAGAAAAAGCTGTAGATATTATTAATGAAGTTGGAGCAAATTTTGAAAGAGTATTAATTCTAAGCACTTTTCGTTCAGCTTCTGCAGATGTTTGTGCTCAATTTTTTGCAAAAGACATGCACTCTGGAAAAAGATCCATCATTGAAAAACAAATAAAAGAAAAAATGACAAAACTTTTGGAAAATAGGGGTTTTGTAATTGAAGCAGTACTACTTAAAAGTATTACACTTCCTTCAGGATTATATGCAGCAATCGAATCCAAGTTGAGAGCCGAACAGCAAGCCCAACAGATGGAATTTGTTCTTTTGAAAGAAAATAAAGAGGCAGAAAGAAAAAGAATTGAAGCTGCTGGAATCAGAGATGCTCAACTTATTATCAAAGAAGGTATTTCCCAGGGAAATATAGAATGGAAAAGTTTAGAAGTATTAAGAGAAATAGCTACTTCTACTAATGCAAAACTTATTATTACTGATGGTAAAACACCAGTTCTAATAAATCCTGATAAATAATGGATTCCCATGTAATTGACTATAAAATACATGGCGATGACATGCAAGTTGTAGCCATAGAACTAGACCCTAACGAAACAGTTATTGCAGAAGCGGGTTCTATGAATTGGATGGATAGTGGCATCTCTTTTGAAGCTAAAATGGGAGATGGAACAGAACCTGACAGCGGAATAATGGGTAAATTATTTAGTGTTGGTAAAAGAGTATTAACAGGTGAATCTATTTTTCTAACCCACTTTACCAACATAGAAAGTGGTAAAAAGGAAGTAGCTTTTGCAGCACCATACCCAGGATCTATCATTGCGGTTGATTTAAAGGATGTAAATGGAGAAATACTTTGCCAAAAAGATGCTTTTTTATGTGCAGCAATGGGAACAAATGTTTCTATTGCGTTTAACAAAAGAATAGGCGCAGGTTTTTTTGGTGGAGAAGGTTTTATTCTTCAAAAATTGACTGGTAATGGACTTGCTTTTCTACATGCGGGTGGAACTGTAGTTAAAAAAGAATTGAATAACCAAACATTACTTATTGACACTGGATGTATTGTAGCATTTTCAACTGGTTTGGATTACAGCATTGAAAGAGCTGGCAATTTAAAATCTATGATTTTTGGAGGAGAAGGCCTGTTTTTAGCAACCGTTAAAGGAACGGGAACTGTCTATCTTCAAAGCTTGCCTTTTTCTAGAATGGCAGATAGAATTTTACAAAATGCTCCTAAAGTTGGAGGGAAATCCAAAGGAGAAGGGTCTATTCTTGGAGGGTTAGGCAGAATGATAGACGGAGATAACTTTTAATACTTATTGGATTCATTAACTCAAATTGTTCTAGGGGCGTCTGTTGGGGAAGCAGTTTTAGGTAAAAAAGTTGGCAATAAAGCTATTCTTTGGGGAGCAATAGCTGGAACAATTCCCGATTTAGATGTTATATTAAGAAGTTTTACAGATGAAATTTCTGCGACTCAAATGCATAGAGGGTTTTCTCACTCTATTGTTTTTGCAGTATTAATTGCTCCATTGTTAGCATGGATTGCTAAAAAAATACATTTTAAGTTAAAAGATGTTTCTTTTAAAGATTGGACAAAATTATTTTTCTGGACTATAGTCACCCATCCTTTACTAGATGCGCATACTACATGGGGAACTCAGTTTTTTTGGCCATTTAATTACCGTTTGGCGTACCAAAATATTTTTGTAGTGGATCCTTTTTATACTTTGCCATTTCTTGGGTTTTTAATAATAGCTATGTCTTTAAAAAAAGAAAACCCTAGACGATCTAAATTTAACAACATAGGACTTTCTGTAAGTTCTACCTATTTAATTCT
>JADHMB010000067.1 GCA_016780365.1 Flavobacteriales bacterium | reverse complement strand
CAGATATTTTGGAATTTATTCTTGATTTTTTGTTTGCTAAATCACTTTCTTTCATTTCCTGTTCCCAAATATTGATTGCTTTAATAAGTTGAGTTTTAGCTCTAGATTTATTTCTATCTAAACCAACTTGTCCATATCCCGATTCTGCATAATTATAAGCAGATAGTAACTTTTCATAATTATAATCTTGAAATTTTTTAACAATATATACTTCAGTATTCTCCCTTTTTTTAGGATAACCAATCTCAGAATCTAGTACTGAAGAAATATTGTTTATGGCCGTATTCCAAAGTTTTCTTTGAAGATTTATCCAGATATCTTTATTGCTTTCTCCAACATTCATTTTCCATATTTCATAATCGTATTCAGTTTTGCCTTTAAAAACAACATGATTTGCTATTTTATTGTGGTATTGCTTTTGGTGCAATAAGTCTCCACTTATAAATGTTTTTATAACTATTGGCATTTTATATCTTGCTGTAACTACATAAGATTTTCCTTGGTTGGCATACTTTCCTTTTATAGAAATCACCTCCAACCCCAAATTGTCTATTTCTATTCTAACTCCACTATTTCCTTCACTTAAACCTGCAATTTTTATAGATTTATTGCTCATTAATTCACTTAGAGACTTTGACAAAACTGGAGGGAATAAAAAATAAGATTCTGGGTATTCAGGATAAATTGGTTCAGTTGGTTTTGCTCTATTTATACCTTTTGCAATATTTTGTTTCCAAACACTTAGGCTGTCCAAATAATTTCTTTTGATAGTGTTTTTTAGTGTTTTCCAAGTTTTAATTTTTATTTGTTGTTCTGCTTCTGCAGAGTCAACTTTAAATTGATAAATAGACAACTGTTGGTTGTTTTTTGTCTAAGTAAGAGTCTTTATAGATAGTAAAAAATGTAGAAATAGATTCGTCGACTTTTTGCTTAGGCAGTTGTATATAATTAATAGATATTTTATTGTCTTTAATATTTTGGGAGAAGAAATAATTGCCAAAAACTAATCCTGATAAGAGAAAAAAGTATTTCATGAGTCTTGTTTTTCGATTTTAAAGCGGTCCTACTAATTGTATTTCGCTTTTTCAAGTTAAGAAATTTTAGACTTTTACCCCAAAGACTACTACATCATCTACTTGTTCCAGATTACCACGCCAATCTTCAAATCTGTTATTCATGATTTCTTTCTGCTCTGTCATTGTTTTATCCTTAATAGAGCAAATAAGATTTTTCATATTTAAGGACTTAAATTTTTTACCTTTCTCCCCTCCGAATTGGCTATCATAGCCATCGGAGAAAATATAAATAATATCTCCTTTTTGAAGCTTAACAGAATGAGTATTAAAATCTACAGTTTTATAATATTTTCCTACTGGCTGTCTGTCGGACTTAATTTCTTCAATCTTACCAGTTTCTTTCCTTAATATCCACAATGGATTATGTGCACCAGCAAAGTTTAAATCTCTACTACCGTCTGAATTGTATTCTTTACTCATGGATACGAGTGCAATATCCATTCCGTCTTTTACTTCGTCATGAGATTTTTCAAAAGCTTCAATAACAATTTCTCTTGTTTTAGTTAGTATTTCTCCCGGATCTTCTAGATTAAACTCTTTTAAGGACCTGTTTAAACCACTGTTGCATATAACTGAAACCATAGCTCCAGGAACACCATGCCCTGTTGAGTCGGCAGCAGCAAAAATTATTCTATCATTTTTTTCTTCAAACCAATAAAAATCTCCTGATACAATATCTTTAGGTTTAAATAGAATAAACCATTCATTTAAAAAACTACTAATTAGTTTATCTTGAGGAAGTATTGCAGTTTGTAATCTTTGAGCATAAACAATAGAATCAGTAATTTCTTTATGTCTTGCTTCTATCTCTAGTCGTAATTTATTGATTCGTTCCTTTTCAACGTGAATTGCTTTACTTTGGTCCCAAAGTTTAGAATTTTTTCGTTGAATTTCTTCTTTATCTATTTTAAGTTGTTCCTTTTCGATTTCTAGAGCTTTTAGCTCTTGATCTAGCTCCTTTTTTTGCTTATAGATTTGCTCATTTATTTCCCACAAGCGCTTATTGTTTGATTCAGAATTTTCCATTATTCAAAATTAAGTTTTCCTTCAGAATTATAATTACCTACAAATACAGATAATGCATCAATAGACATATCAGGATCAATAAATGTTCCATTGCTAAATCTGGGTGTATACCCACAGCCAATATAATCACCTTCATTATTGATTCCAACATAGTGAAATCTTGATATTGGTCTAGTGTCGCCTAAATAAAATTTGTTTTTTACTGTGAAGTCTGCATCCAAATGAACCATTGCACCAGAATATATATTCTGGTTGGTTACATATCCTGAAATTATTATTTCTTGGTTATTGAATGCTCTTGCAGTAAGTAGATTATCAGTATCAAATGTAACATCCTGTCCTTCTGTATTTACAAATTTTCCTGGAACTAAATGGTAAGAATCTGTTAGACCAGTATTTGGGTTAATATTGTAAATACATGGAGTTGTGGTTGTTGTTAATGCACCATCAACAGTACCTGAAAAGAATCCGTAAGAAAATAAAAGTATTTCATCATTAAACCACATTAGTTCTCTATTTCTATTATAATCTGGATCGGTATCGCTAAAATCTGCGGTATATGTTTGTATCCATTTTGATGTGTAATCAGAATTTATGCAATGGACAATAAACGAAGGTTTTGATGCTAAAGGTCCCCAATAACAAACTACTAGTTCGTCATTTGGAGTTATAATTGCATCATTGTATATAATTTCTTGCGATGCAAAGGCTGTTCCCATGAATAACTCTTCTTCATCAATAATATTGAAATCATTATCTGTTTTAGTCATTTTCAAAATATTAACTATTCCGTATTCTCCGAAATGAAATAGTTTGTATCCATAAGAAGTTTTTACTAAGTCAGAGAAGTATTGGCTAGAAGGTGCATCTTGGGTAACAAGAACAGTTTTTTTACTTAAAATTTGCCCGTTAATTTGATCAATTTCACAAATAATCATATAAGTTGATGTGTTTTGTTTTGCGTCTCCAATGGCAAACACTTTCTCACCTACAAATAATTCATTTATTCTAATATCAAAGTAGGTGTCTGGTTCGTCTATAAAATCAGAAATGAGTCTAGTAGTTTTAAAATTTAGCTTTCCTTCAGTGTTAAACCCAAATACAGTCGCATAATCGTTGCTATCTATATCTTTTATTTGATCTATGAAAAACAATCCATTTTCGTTCATTTTGTGGTCTACTGGCTTATAAGCATCATAAGTACTAAAAGTAGAATTGGTATTTTGTTCAAGAAGTTCTTTTTTACAACTATTAAAAACTAAAAAACCTAAAATTAGGTAAAACAGTATTTTATTTTTTCTAATCATTTGACTTTATATTTAAGATTATACCTTAATCCAGCATGCACGGTTAAAAAATGCAATATGTAATCTTCATCTATATAATAGTATTTATATACTAGCTGATCGTCATTGTATCTTGTTTCAGGAAGAACAAAATTTTTAAAACCGTATTGAAAACTTGTATTTAAGAATAAGGATAATTTACTAAATCTATAGGAAATATCTACTCCCAAATTTATATAATTATCCAAAGAGATTCTGGTGTCTTTTTTATCCATTTCCTTTATTTCATAATTGCCAACTCCAATAATTAGTGGCACTCCATTTTCTATAACCTGGTTAGTTGAATATTCAGAAACTGATGTTAAAATACTGTGTTCAATGTCTGTGAAGTAGTTCATTTGATAACCAATGGATGGGCTAATTATAATTTCTGGAGATAGTTGGAACTGATAATTATAATTCAGCCCTAATGAAAATGATTGTATCTCTTCCTTATAATAAATTGAATAATCGGAATTAAATCCTTGAAAAATTCTTTCACTACCCATAGCATGTATTCCGCTACTAAAAGTTAATCTATGATTTGGAATAGGAGAAAATCCCGCAGATATTCCAAAAGATACTTCCGGCTCGCTTTCGTATTCGCTATTAAAATAGTCCAATTGTTCATATACAGAATAAGTTCTTAATCGCTCTACAAAAGTTAATCTTGCTCCAACTCCAAAAGATACGTCCCATATTGGGATTGCAGAATGATTTTTAAGATGTAACATAAAGTCCTCTTCAATAATTTCTTCTTTTGGCTTAAAATATTTGTTATTAAAAAAGAGTTTTTTGTACCAAAAACTTAACTCTTCAAGGCGGTCTAGTTCTATTAAGTTTCTTACAATTAGAACCAATAAATTTTCATTTTCTAGCTCTGAAAAATCACACTTATCATCTTTTTCAATTAATAATGCGATTTCAATGCTTTGAACAAAGTCCCCCTGATTAAACATTTTTTCTGCGGATTCTAGTTTTTCAAGACAATTGACTTGACTATGAACTATAGATCCAACAAAAAGGATTATAATCAAATAAATATACTTCATATTTAAAATTATTTTTTGCATGCTTCGTTGTATTCAATTTTATTACCTATATATTTTTCCCACTCATCTTTTGTTAGAGATCTTGTGAGGTTGGCACATATCTCTGTTATATTTTGGCTAATATTAGTAGACCAAAATCTGCAATCTCCATTTTCTAGTCCTGCTATTAAAAATCCATCATTAGAAATGGCTAATGTTCTTATTTGAAAACCTACATTATCAATAATCATTGGGTCCTGCTCTAAATTAGTTAAATTGTAGATGCCAATTCTTCTATTAGCGGATGCAATAGCTAAGGTATTTCCATCTGGGCTAATCTCAATTTTTCCGATAGGAAAATATCCAAACTGAATTTTTTTTGTGATTACTAAATTTTCATTTAATTGAAATATTTCCCCTTTATTATTGGAAATTATAATTTTCTCTTTTGAAACACTACAAGATCGTAAACCACCCGAAAGGGAAATTTCTTTTAATTGGTATTCAGATTCTAGGTCTATAACTACACATTTTCCCCTAGTTATAATTACTAACTTACTATTTAAGATTGAAATATCTAAAACAATTCCTTCAATAGGAATTTCCTTATTTGTAAAATCCCCATCAATAGACTGAATAATGATTTTACCATCTCCACCGCCAGAAATTAGTTTATTTCCATTTTTAATTACTTTCCGAATTATTGAACTATGGTTTGAAAACTGAAGTGTGGGTGATGTTTTGTCCAAGGACTCAAAATAAGATAAGTTACCTTCTAAATCTACAAATGCCATGCTGCTTTTCTCTAGTAAAAATGCATTTGCACTTAGTCCTTCAAAATTTGAATTTAACTTTGTAGTTCCTTTATGTTTAGGGCCCTCAAAAAATCCGTCTTTAAAGTTCCAAATATCAACAAATCCTTCATTGTCTATTGCATAAATATTTTTCTCATTATCATCCACCAATAAATCGTTGGGCATAAATTTTAATTCGTCAAGTAAATTATAGTCGTTGCCTTTTAATTTTGACAATGCACTAGTAGAACCACTGAAAATTGCAGGACTCTTTTTGCTTCCATTTACAGAGTTGTTAAATTCATTTGCATGAAAAGCCATTAATCCTGCAAGTTCTGGTTTAATTTCAACTCTTGAAGCTTGGAGAGCTAAACTAGTAGATATTGATTGCATGGACAGTTCATATGCTTCCATACGGGCTATATTTGCACTATCTCGCTGAGATTCAGTTAGAGACTTTTGTTCTAAAAGTTGATCCAATGCTATTAATGCCTTGTTGGATTCATCTTTAGCGATTTTAGCTTGTTTCTGGGCAAATATTTTAGACGATTCAGCAATTGATTTTTGTTGAAGTGCTTCACTTTTAGCTTGATTTGCTAATTTTTCATTTTCTTCTGAAACTTTCAAAGAGCTATCCGATAATGCAGATAGGTATAGTGCTTTTTCCTCTGACTTAATTGCTTCTTGAGTAGCTAGTTCTGCATTCTTTTTTTCTGTTTGAGCAACTTTTTTTGCAGAATCTGCTAATGACTTTTCTATAAATGCCCATACAGTAATGCTAGAAAGTACTAGAACTGCAATGGAGGCTGCAATTAGTAAAACTTTTCTTCTTCTTTTTTCAGCTTGCTGAGCTTTCTTAATTGCAGATCGGCTTTCAGCTAAGAACAACTTTATCTGTTCTAATGTTCCAGAAATAGAGTCTTTAATATTTATTTCACTATTTTTTAACTGTTCGTATTTCATAATCCAAAATACAGATGGATTGGTTACTTTAAACCATTTGTCAAAATAATCTAATGGTCCTATTCCCAGTAAATAGTTATTTGATCTTTGGTTCTCTTCCCATTTGCTACTTTGTCCTTTAAGATCTTGAAATGTTTGGTAATCTTGTGTGTCTAAAACAACCCATTTTTTTAATCTAATCCAGTTTCTAATTAAAGATTCATGAGAAATTTCTAGAGGGTCATTTTCTTTAAGTATTTCAATTTGATTGGAATATGGAGCTAGTAAATCGTTGCCTTCTTTTCTAAATAAAAAGATCAAATCATTGGCCTGTTGAAGATTCATTGGATACTTTAAATTACTTACTAGTTCACCAAATATAACTTTGTATCTTACTCCTTTTCCGTTGTCCATTTTTGCCAAACTTTTCATTAGAGAAATAAGATTCTCCTCTACATCTTCTTTTTTAAATTTTGGATGTTTGGTTATAAGATACTCTATGGATTGTTCAAATAAATTTGAGGCATGTGCATTAATTACATTATTTAAAGATTTCTCTGCGCTACTTTTGGGAATGGATTTTATTTCTGGTAGTTCTTGCTGTTCTTTTGGTAAATCTTCCGATTTCAAACCTTGGCAAAGAGCAAGATGGTATAAATCTAAGTCATTTCCATCGGCAGATCTCCAAATACGATTCATACAATGTTGAATAATTGGAAGTTGATCGGCTCCTTCTGTAGTGGAATT
The DNA here is from genome assembly GCA_016780365.1 of Flavobacteriales bacterium. Lineage (GTDB taxonomy): Bacteria > Bacteroidota > Bacteroidia > Flavobacteriales_D > Parvicellaceae > MED-G20. Next base: position 1,927 of record JADHMB010000067.1, on the reverse strand, counting down.
AATTAAGTGGTCTACAAGTCTATTTTGGATTTTATCACCATTTAAATCTGCAGGGTCTCGGACAACATCTGCAATTTCTTCTCTATTAAGTCTTGGAATGAAATATTGGCTATATCCTATTAGTTCTGGTACACCACGTAATGAAGCACAGTTTCCTATATAGTCACTACGCATGGTAAATACTACATAAATTGGTAAATTTTGTTCTTTAGCTATTTGAACGGTGTGACTTAATAAATTGGCGACTAAATGAGAAGAATCATTGGGACTTCCATTATTTAAATTTTCAGTATTGGTAAAGAATTCTTCAAATTGATCTACAATCAACAGTAAATTTCCTGCTCCTCTTTTCTTTTCTACTCTTTGCTCAGCGCTGAGTCCTTCAAAGTCATTTCCATTCTCTTCATAATACAAATCTGATTTTTTATAAAGATTAACTAAAGATGAAAAACCGTAGCTGAGTTCCTTTTTTACATAGACTTTATCCATTTTTAAAGCTTCTGCAACTTTTACACACATATTTTCAAATGGAGATTTTTCAGGTCGGAAATCGTACACTTTCCAATTGTTAAATCTGGCTTTAAAAAATCCTGCTTTTGCTTTTGGAACTAGACCTGCATAAACAATAGATGACTTACCATCTCCAGAAGCTCCAGTAATCATTACAAATCGTTTTTCCTCTAATGACTTTATAATTTGGAAAACATGCGCTTCACGTCCACGAAAGAAAATTGCTTCATCTTCGGTAAATGGTCTTAACCCTGGATATGGAGATTTATGAATCAATTTTCAGTTAATGAATCGTATTGGATTTTAATTTCTAAAGAAAGAAGCTCTTTGCCAGCTTCAGCCAATGTTACATTTGGAATAGAAATTTTACTAGGTTTATTAGAATTAGTGCCAATAAGAAGAATTGGTATTCCGGAAGATACACCTCCAATTTTTTTCCAAATTTCTTGAGTAAAGAGCTCTGCCCATTCTTTTTGCTGGTCAAATACAACTACTGCTAATTTTGCTTCTAAAGCTAAGGTAGATAGGTTGTTTATATTAGATTTTTCATCTGAAATATCCACAGGAACTTTATTTATTTTAAATATATCAGAAAGCATTTCGCTTACTTCTTCACCAACATTATTATCAAGTACATTGTAAAAAATAGACATGTTCTTTTCATCTCCTTTAATAGTTTCAACGGTCTTAGTTTCTAAGTTTTTGATAACATCTTCAACAAAGCGAATTATAAATGACTCTCTGCTGTATAATATATTTCTTGATAAATGAGAGCTAATTAGACTTTCTAGTCCTTCTTTTGATTTTGTTTCATTCTTTGGATACCATACAAATCCGTTGGAAAGCGAACCTTTTTCTAGTCCAGCATTCATTTTTTTCAGATAGGTGTTGTATTTTTTGAGATCTCCATTTTCAGTGATAACTAAAATAGATTGATCTTTTCCAATTGTATCGGAATCATTTTTAAAATTTTGATCAATAATTCCAGCTCGTTTAAATACTGTTTGGAGGGTTTCAATTTTCTCTTGGTCTTCTCCGTGAAAAGAAATGTTATTATTTTTTATACCCACAACACATCTAATATAATAATAATTGAATTATATATTTATTTAGGTTGAGTAAATTACTTGTCTTATGACATTAAAATAGTAGTTAAAATTATGGTCTTGTGAAATTAACGCTAGAATCCAAAACTTAATTTAAATGCAATTATTTGATCTATGTAAGGTTGATCTGTCCAACTAATAAATGATGAAAATACCCATTTATTGTTTTTTGAAATAAAATCTAACCCGGTGGAAATTCTACTATTAGAAACAAAACCATCAGAATAATATTTAGATGTTGAATTATATCCTACAGATCTATAAGATCCTCCCAAACTAGTAATTATAAATGGTTGAATTCTTTTTTTAGT
>JADHMB010000066.1 GCA_016780365.1 Flavobacteriales bacterium | reverse complement strand
CTATTTGCCATCTTCCTTTAATGGTTAAGTATTTATGAGGTTCATTTTTTATTTCCCCAAGCTTAAATTTATTTTGTAAAATTTCAGTTGCTTTCTTAGCGGTATTCCAATTTTTAATTTGATAATTTGGTAGAGAAGATTCTGGATATTTATTATTTGACTCTGCTATGTAAAGTTTTGAATTTTTTGAGTTGCAAATTTTTTTAAATACACTTTCTTGATCTATACTTGATCCTAATAGAGTAGGAGTATTGTCTTTTATTATTCCTGCTTTTTCTTTGGCAATTTTTTCAATTGTATTTCCTAAAATAGATGCATGATCCATTCCAATACTTGTTATAATAGAAAGTTCTGGCATTATTATATTGGTGGAGTCTAGTCTCCCACCTAGACCAGTTTCAATTATGTTTATTTCTGTTTTAGAATCTTCAAAATAGGAAAATGCTAGGGCAGTAGACCATTCAAAAAACGATGGACTTATTTCTTTAAATCTTTCTAGATTTTGCTTGTAAAAATCTACTATATATTCTTTAGAAATCTCTTTCTCTCCAACCACAATTCTTTCTCTAAAATCTATTAAATGGGGAGAAGTAAATAATCCTACTTTATAGCCTGCTTTTTGGTAGATGTTGTATAAAAAATTGCATACAGATCCTTTTCCGTTAGTTCCAGCTACATGTATGAATTTAAGCTTGTTTTGTGGATTGCCTATAATTTTACAAATCCCATGGATATTACTAAGATCTGGTTTGTAGGCATCAACTCCTTTTTTTTGGTATGATGGGTACTGTTCAAATAAGAATTCTACAACCTCTTTGTAGTTGTTCATTATTTTTCGATGTATTGAATTCTTTTTACTAGTCTGTCTTTTGTAATTCCAGAACTTGTAGGAGTAAACTTAAATTTCATTTTACAATCATTGGCAATAAATTTTTGATCCATACTCGTTAAAGTTATTGTTGTTTTAGAGTGAGGATACAATACTTTTGTTTCTAGGACATTTCCTTGCTCATCAATTGTAAATTGAACCATTACAAAACCAACCCAATTTTTAGGATTGTCTAATTCTGGATTTCCAACTACCTGCCTTCCTTTTCCAGTACCAACTCCTCCACCAGTATTAGGCCCTTTCCCGGTTCCAATTCCTGTTCCTTCGCCCTCACCATTTCCAGCTTCACTATCTCCATTTCCTTTTCCAAACAAACTACTAAAATCGTTTTTTGGTTTCGGAGCCTCTTTTGTTTCAGTTTTATTGGAAGCATTTTCATTTTTAACTGTAGAATTGCTAGATTTTACAGCAACTGGGGATTCTTCCTGAGTAATTACTTTTTCGGCTGGAGCTTCTTCTTCCACAGTTGGTGGAGTTGGGCTAGCACTTCCTGGACTTCCACCACCTGCATCACTAAAATCCAAGGTTATTACTTCTTCTAAGGTAAATTGTGGAGGATTTTGTAATTCCATACAGCCCTTACTAAAAAAAATAGCAATTAGTAAGAATAGATGAAGAGCTATACTAATAATTATTCCTAATCGATTGTCTTTCTTTTGTAACAATTCCAAGCTATTTACTCCCTTTTGTTTTGATAACTACTTTTAGTGCGTTCTGTTTTGCAATTCTAATTATTTCATAGGCTGAGGCTCTATTCGCATCTTTATCTGCTAGTAATTCAATTGCTTTGTTGTCGCCAATTTCTTTTTTTAATGAACTTTCTATAGAACTTATTTGAATTGGTTTTGGATCGCTGTTTAAATAAAAGTTGTTTTCAGCATCTACATATACTTTTATTGGAGAGGTTAGTGATGGATCTCCTGATCCTTCAGGAAGTTTTATTTCGTGGGAGGTATTTACAAGAGTTGAAATAATTATGAAAAATATTAGCAATAAAAAAACCAGATCTGTCATGGAAGACATTCCACCCTCAATTTTTATTTTATTTCCTGCTTTCACTTTTTGTTTCCGTTCAAAGAGATTTTAATATTATTTTGTTTAGCAATATCTATTATGTATACCGAGGCCTCCCAAGAACTTTCATTACTTCCATAAAGAGAAATTATACTATCTGCACCAAGGTTTTTTAAAATTTCATTTTTAATATCAGAACTGGAAATTGGTGTTCTTCTACTGTCCATGAAATATTCATTTTTATCATTTACGTTAATAGTTAATATTTTTTTTTCTGATGCTGTTCCTCCATCTTTTGGGACATCTATATTAACTCCTGCGGTAATCATGGTGGAAATAACTATAAAGAATATTAAAAGCAGAAAAACTAAATCGGTCATAGAAGACATTCCGCCTTCAATTTTTATTTTATTTCCAGATCTAAAATTCATATTTTATTTTCCTGGAGCTTCAAGAATATCTAAGAACTCAATAGATGCGCCCTCCATATTGTGGATTACTTTTTCTACTTTACTCACTAAATAGTTGTAGGCAACATAGGCAACTATACCTACTATTAATCCCCCAACTGTGGTAATCATAGCTTCCATAATTCCTCCCGAAAGACTGGCTATTTCAAATGTTTTTTCTTTAGACATGTTTTGAAAAACTTTTACCATTCCTAGTACTGTTCCCAAAAAACCAAGCATTGGAGCAACTCCAGAAATTGTAGCCAGCATAGACAATCTCCTTTCCAATTTACTTATCTCCAATTTTCCAATGTTTTCTATGGATATTGCAATATCTTTCATTGGTTTACCAACTCTACTAAGGCCTTTTTCTATCATTCTTGCAATAGGATTATTACTAGAGTTACAATGTTCTTTAGCAGCGCTTAAATCTCCTTTTAAAACAAAATCGTTGATTTTTTGCATAAAATCTTTTTCCCCTTTCAAAGCTCTTTGAATGGTCATAAAACGCTCAATGAATACATAAATGGCTATGAAAGAAAATAAGAAAAGAAGAGACATTACTATTAAACTAGTCAAGCTATATTCTCCGCTTATAGAGTCATATCCCCAAATTAACTGCCACATGGAGATTTGTTCTGTTTCTAATAGAGATGGTGCATCTTCTAAAATAGAAGATGTATTCTCTTGAATGTTTAACAACATAGGAAAAATATTAAAATTCATTTTATTAAGTTTTAATGTGAAATTAGTACTTTTTGAAAGTGCTTAGAGACTTTGAAATAATAGAAATGAACAGGCACCCGTTAAGTAACCAATTGCAGCAAGCCACGCAATGTTTTTCAAATACCAAAAAAATGATATTTTTTCCATACCCATTGCAACTACACCAGCGGCTGATCCAATAATAAGCATACTTCCTCCTGTACCTGCAGAGTAAGCAATAAAATGCCAAACAGTATCGTCCATTGCCAAATCAAACATACCCATACTAGCTGCTACCAATGGGACATTGTCTATAACAGCAGATCCAGCACCTAGTAATAAAACAAAGAAATTTATTGGAATCGATTCTTGAACACTTTTTCCTAAATTAAATACAATTCCTAAGGATTCAAGTGCAGCAACAGTCATTAAAATTCCAAGAAAAAATAAAATGGATGGCATTTCAATTTTTGATAAAGCTCTAAAAATTGGACTATTAGAATGACTGTCTGACTCGCTCGAGGAATCGTTAGAAAGACTGTGTAAGCTAAATTGTCTCGAACTTAAAATTTCTCCCACCAAAGTAACTATTGCCAAAGAAAGCATCATTCCTACATATGGAGGTAAATGGGTCACGGTTTTAAAAATAGGAACAAATATTATTGCAGCCAGCCCTAAGACAAGCATGGTTGATCCATGTTTAATTTCTTTTATTTCATCTTTTGGTGGTTCAAAATTATCTTTAAATGGTTTTAAGAAACTTGCTATTACAGTAGGAATAATCATACAAATCAAAGACGGAATTATAAGCAATTTCACAAGTTGTATAGAGGACACTTTTTTGCCCATCCAAAGCATGGTGGTTGTCACATCACCAATTGGTGACCAAGCTCCACCAGCATTGGCTGCAATGATAATCAGTCCTGCAAACCACACTCTATCTTTATTGTCTTTAATTAATTTTCTAAGAATGGTAATTAATACGATAGTAGCTGTTAGATTATCTATAATAGCAGATAAAATAAAGGCCAATATACACATGATCCAAAGAAGATATATTTTCTTTTTTGTTTTTATAAAATTCTTTATTGTAGCAAATCCGTTGAAGTGGTCAATGATTTCCACAATGGTCATAGCGCCAATTAAAAAAATCAATATCTCACAAGTTTTTCCAAAATGATGTAACAAGGTGCTTTCAAACCACATCATTTTGGATGGGCCATGACCTTGAGCCTCGTGAGGAAGAGATGCAAATCCTTTTACCATTTCATGACTGTCTGAGTCAAACCAGTTGACAAAATCATCTAAGCCAAATGCTATTAGTGCCCAACAAATTGCCATCATTAGTAAGGCAGGAATAAGCTTGTCAATTTTAATTGTATGCTCTAGAGTAATTCCTAGATAACCTAAAATAAATATTATTACTATCGCAGTTTCCATAATTGTTAAATTAATTGTTTTAAAGCTATTTCAAAAGCAGTTTTAGAAATATTTTTTGAACTTGAATTTTTTTCAAAAACATTCTCTAACGCATTTTGGATAGTTTTAGATGTGTCTTTAAAAATAGATTCGTCTTCCATCCTTTCAAGATCATTCCCCATTAAATAGGCAAATACTCTAGCCATCCCACAATTAGAAATGAAATCTGGTATTAAACTAGTATTTCGATCTGTATAGTCAGAAATTGGACCAAAGAATATTTCTTTATCGGCAAAAGGAACATTTGCACCAGGAGCAATTACTTCAATTCCTGATTTAAGCATCCTATCTACTTGGTCTTTGGTAATTAATCTTGATGCAGCACACGGCAAGAAAATTTCAGATTTAAGATCCCAAATTTGGTCATTAATTTCTTCAAAAGAAAGCAAATTTTTATCATTTATTGCATTTCCATTTTTATTTAGAAATAACTTTTTAATTTCTTCAAATGAAAGACCTTTTTCATTAATCAATCCACCATCTCTATCTATTATCCCTACAATTTTAGCACCATCTTGTGCAATGTAATAGGCTGCAGCAGAGCCAACATTTCCCCAACCCTGAACAATTACTCTTTTATTTTTTAAATTTCCACCGTATATATGATAATAATGTTTGACAGATTCTGCTACTCCGTAACCAGTTATCATATCTGCAATAACAAACTTTCTTTCAATATCTGGAGTGTAATTCTTACTTTCAATTGTTTTTAAAACACCTTGTCGAAGTTGACCTATTCTGTTTATTTTTTGAGATTTTCTTGGCTGGTAGTGACCGTTGAATACACCTTCTTGCGGATGCCATACACCACAATCTTCAGTTATTGGAATAACCTCGTTAATTTCATCTACATTCAAATCACCTCCAGTTCCATAATAATGTTTTAAAAGAGGAGTAACTGCAGCATACCATCTCTTTAAAACTTCTTTTTTTCTTGGGTCATTAGGATCAAAATTTATTCCAGATTTGGCACCGCCAATTGGAGGACCTGAAACTGTAAATTTAACTTCCATGGTTTTAGCCAATGAGATTACCTCGTGTTGGTCTAGACCAACTCTCATCCTTGTTCCACCACCTGCTGCTCCTCCTCTAAGAGAGTTTATAACTACCCATCCTTTGGCATCTGTTTGAGAATCTTGCCACTGAAAGATAATTTCAGGAGTTTTATTTTCAAATTTTTTAAGTAAATCTTTCAAATTAAATTTTAATCCTTCAAATGTAAAAAAGAAACTAGGTATTGTTGCAGTTCTTTGTAACTCTTTTTAAATAATTTCAGGGATTATGGATAACTCCTGCGGACAAATCTTTGGAACTTCCAGTTACAGATGCTAAAATATTTATTTCGCTTCTTAATTTAAGAACTCCCAAAAGTGAAAAAATTAATGCTTCTTTAAAATCTATAAGTTTTGTTTCTGGAATTACCGCTTTAATTTTTAGTTCTTTAAGTTTATTGATCCAGAATTTATTATGTGCTCCTCCGCCTGTAATTAAAAGCGTCTCGTTGGTATCAAATTTGAAAATATTTTTAATTGTTCTACATAAATGAGTCCCTGAAGTAAAAAGTTGGTCGTTTACAGAGGATTTACTTTTCTCAAATAAAGGTTTGTACCATTGGTTAAAGTCTTCAACTCCTAATGACTTAGGAAATCCTTTTTTATAAAAATCTAATTTCTCTAATTTTAAAATTAAATCCTCATCTAGTCTGCCCCGAGTTGCAAGTTCTCCGTCTTTGTCAAATGAATGGCCGATTTTATTGGATAAATAATTACTAATCATATTAGCAAAATTTACATCACCAGCAATTCGTTTTCCTTTTAAATCATATGAAATATTTGCAATTCCCCCAAGATTGAGACACCCTTTATAGTTCCCAAATAATAATTGATCTCCAATAGGGACAAGTGGTGCTCCTTGCCCTCCAAACGCAACATCTATTGTTCTGAAATCTGAAACTGTTTTGATATTCGTTTTAGAACATATATAAGCTCCATTCCCAATTTGTTTAGTTAAATTAATTTCAGGTTCGTGAAATAATGTGTGGCCATGAGATGCAATTAGGTCAATCTGGTTTTTTTGAATCTTTTTTTCTTTTAAAAATTCGTTGATTTTTTCTCCTATGTAATTCCCAAGTTTATTGTCTAAAAAAACTAAGTTTCTACCCTTTAATCTACTGGCATTTTGAAGTTCATTTTTCCATTCTTCAGAATACTCATAAGTTTTCCCATCTATAATTTCATAAAACCATGTTTTGTTAAAACTTAATTTTGACCAAACAATATCTATTCCATCTAAAGACGTGCCAGACATAATTCCCACAACATTATATTTGTTCATAAATTTTATCTATAACTAACCAATACAATATAGTATTTATTTTATAGTTTTAAGTCCAAATAAGGAATATGAATTTTAAATTGACAGAAGAACAAGAAGCGGTTAGAGAAGCTGCTAAAAACTTTGCAGAAAGCGAATGTAAGTCTGGTGTTATTGAAAGAGATACCCATCAAAAAGTTGGATTCGATCAGTTAAAAATGTTAGGTGAATTAGGTTTTATGGGGATGATGGTAGACCCTAAATACGGTGGTAGTGGAATGGATACAATCAGCTATGTTTTGGCTATTGAAGAAATATCTAAAATAGATGCTTCTATTTCTGTTGCTATGTCTGTAAATAATAGTTTGGTGTGTTGGGGACTAGAAAATTTTGCTAGCGAAGAGCAAAAACAAAAATATTTGGTTCCGCTCGCAAAGGGTGAGAAAATTGGTGCTTTTTGTCTTTCTGAGCCAGAAGCAGGTTCAGATGCTACTTCTCAAAGAACTACTGCGATCGATAAGGGAGATCATTATCTTCTTAATGGAACTAAAAACTGGATTACTAACGGAAGCACCGCTTCAACATATCTAGTAATTGCCCAGACCGATGCTAATAAAGGACATAAAGGAATTAATGTCTTTATTGTAGAAAAAGGTATGAAGGGTTTTGAAATTAGTGCCAAAGAAGATAAATTAGGTATCAGAGGAAGCGATACCCATACCTTGGTTTTCAACGATGTAATAATACCAAAAGAGAATAGGGTTGGAGAGAATGGCTTTGGTTTTAAATTTGCAATGAAAACTCTAGCTGGTGGTAGAATTGGTATTGCTGCTCAGGCCTTGGGGATTGCAGCCGGTGCTTATGAATTATCTCTTGCCTACTCTAAAGAAAGAGAAACTTTTGGAAAACCAATTAATCACCATCAAGCCATACAATTTAAATTGGCTGACATGTATGTAGATATTGAAAATGCAAGAAACTTAGTTTACAAAGCTGCATGGCATAAAGACCAAAATATGGATTATAATTTGTCAGGTGCTGTTGCAAAACTACATGCTTCAGAAGTTGCAATGAGAACTACGGTTGAGGCTGTTCAAATTCACGGTGGTTATGGATATGTTAAAGAATACCATGTTGAAAGACTAATGAGAGATGCTAAAATCACTCAGATTTATGAGGGAACATCTGAAATCCAAAGAATTATAATCGCAAGAAACACTATAAATTAGAACAAAAAAAAGAGGGATTTAAATCCCTCTTATAAAAACATTGAGTTTTAATATTCTATTGCCATGCATCCATTCCACTTGGACTTCCAATTCTGTCCATAGCACATCTAAACCCAATGGCAGATGTAGACCTGTCTTCCTCTAAATATCTTCGAGTTCCAGGGTTGAGGTAATAAGCTCTATCTTTCCATGAAGCTCCCTTATAAACCCTAGATTTATCGGAAATTAGTGATGTAAGAGAACCTGCTGGTCCATTCTTCTTTTGAAAACCTCTTTGGTACATAGCCCAATCTTCATTCATTCCCCCGTTTTTAATACCTTTATTAAAGTCATCAATTTCATCATTATTGTTGTCAGGATCTCCAGGGTGATAGATCGAGGATTTTAAATCTCCATCTAAATAGTCAATATTGTCAGCAACTCTGTAATTACTTCTTTTCATATTCTCTTCTGCAGTAACATCTCTCATTTGAACATTTCCAGGTGTATTAAGTATAAAATCTGCCATTCCAGATCTTAACATTGGGCTTATCTCAATATTGTAGCCAGCTAAATCTGGGTCTTGTTGAACTTGCAAATCAAAGTCTTGAAAAATTTGATCAAAAATTTCTTGAATTTTTCCAGACGCCTCAAGAGTTTGTCTATTTTTTATAAGCTCTTGAGCTTCTTTGATTTGATTAGAAATTATAGTAAGTAGTTCGTTTTCTACAGAGTCAAGCCTGTTTTTCTTTACATAACCATAAGTCCTACTACCTTTAGCAACTTTGTCTTCTCTTTCAGCTTTAAATTCAGTAATGTACTGTTCAATTCCATCAATGTCATAAATGGTAACATCATATTTTTCATCGATAGAACCAGAAGCGTTAAGTACTTTAGTTTTGAATACATTTCCTCTAAATGGTCTAAACTCGTCTGCATCTTGGGAAGTCATAGGTCTATATACATCTAAAACCCACTCACTAACATTTCCAGCCATATTGTATAACCCGTAATCATTAGGCCAATAAGAAAAAACAGGAGCAGTAATATCTGCGTTGTCATTTAAATGACCCGAAACACCCATGTAATCTCCTCTTCCTCTAACAAAATTTGCCAACATATCACCTTGAAAATTTTCTTGAGGATTTCTAACCCAATGACCATCCCATGGATAAACTCTTTTTTCAATTATTCTTTCATCAACAGTATTTCCAATAAGACCATAAGCAGCAAATTCCCACTCTGCTTCTGTAGGTAGCCTATACCTAGGAAGAATAATTCCATCAGACATTCTCACTTTTCTAGTGGCTAAATCTTTAGTTTTAAGTTT
>JADHMB010000009.1 GCA_016780365.1 Flavobacteriales bacterium | reverse complement strand
ATTATAAAAATCTGCGACTTGATAAACTAAATCTAAAATACTGTAAGTTTTTGGTCCTGAAAGATGATATAACCCATAGGCTGACTTGTCAATAATAGAAATGCAACCTTTTGCTAAATCTTCTGCTAATGTTGGCGACCTATATTGATCCTTTACCACATTAATGGTATTCCCTTTGCCAATTTCACTTTTAGCCCACAAAACAATATTAGAACGACTCATATTATCGGTAATTCCATAGATTATAATGGTTCTTGCAATACTCCAATTGGTTAAAGTTTTTTTAATAATCTTTTCTGATTTCAGTTTGGATTCGGCATAAAAATGCAATGGATTTGGTTGGTCATTTTCATTGTAAGGTCCTGCTGTTCCGTCAAAAACAAAATCTGTACTCAAATGCAAAACATGGGCCTTAATCAACTCACAAGAAGTTGCAATATTCTCAACAGCATTTACATTAATTTCCCAACACTCTTTTTGATTGTTCTCGCATTTGTCCACATTAGTCATTGCTGCACAATTAATTACAGCATCTGGTTTTTCTAACGAGATAATCTTTTGAACTTGATTTTTATTGGTAATGTCTAGTTCTATATACTTATATCCATTGGTTTCAATAAGTCTATTAACTCCTTTGGAAGAAGCTAACAAAGAAACATCTGTTCTGTTTTTTAAATTGTAAATGATTTTTTGACCTAGTAAACCATTGGCACCAGTAACTAAAATTTTCTTTTTGACCATTTTAAACTTTCAAATTACTTAAAATCCCAAACAGTTTTTCTTTTTTTTCTCCAATATAATTTATCCTTATTTTCTAAAAAATAAGCCATCGGAAAATAAATTAAAAGTGGACTTCCTAAAGTTACAAAGCTTAAATAAATAAAAAACTTCCTTACTAATGCTGGATTGACACCAAATTTGGTTCCTAACCACTCACTTACTCCAAATGCTCTCTTCTCAAAGAAACTTAAAATTTTGTCTAATAAGGAATGGTAGATTTTCATGACTTAAATTTATAAGAAATTAGACATTCTATTTTTAATTTTCATAGCTTCTTCTCTAGATTTTGAATCAAAATCCTTATCCTTCCCAGCATAAATTATTCCTCTAGAAGAATTTATCAACAAACCTACATCATTATTAATTCCGTTTTTAATTACTTCATCTAAATCTCCTCCCTGTGCTCCTATTCCAGGGATTAATAAAAAATGTTCAGAAATTATCTTTCTTATTTCTAGTAAATCTTTTGCTTTAGTAGCACCAACAACATACATCATATTTGAAGCAGTGCCCCATTTACTAGAAGATTCCAAAACTTCTTGGAAAAGAAAATTTCCTTTTTCTAGGGCTAAATTTTGAAACGATTTAGAACCATCATTACTTGTTAAACCAAGAATAATAGTCCATTTATTTGGATATTCAAGGAATGGCGTAATTGAATCCTCTCCCATATATGGAGCAACTGTTATAGAATCAAAATTATAGGTTGAAAAAAAAGTTTCAGCATACTTTTTAGATGTATTTCCAATATCTCCTCTTTTGGCATCTGCAATAGTAAAAATATCTTCAGGAATGTATTCTATTGTTTTCTGTAGACTTTTCCAGCCATTTATCCCCATGGATTCATAAAATGCTATGTTGGGTTTGTAAGCTACACAAAGATCTTTTGTAGCATCAATAATTCTTTTGTTAAATTCAAAAATAGGATCTTCAAAATCCAATAAATATTTTGGTATTTTAGAAATATCAGCATCTAAGCCTACACATAAAAAAGATTTTTTATGATGTATTTGCTCTATGATTTTATTTCTAGTCATACTTCGTCTAATTTACTTTCATTTAACTTCTCAGCATTTTCAGCCATTATCAATGCATCTATCATTTCCTGAATATCTCCATTCATAAAGTTAGAAAGATTATAAATAGTCTTGTTTATTCTGTGGTCTGTAATTCTACCCTGAGGATAATTGTAAGTTCTTATTTTTGCAGACCTATCTCCAGTAGATATTAATGATTTTCTCTCATCTGCCCTTTCCTTATCCAATCTTTCTTCTTCTGCCTGATACAGTCTAGACCTTAAAACCTTTAGTGCTTTTTCATAGTTTTTGTGCTGTGAACGACCATCTTGACATTCTACTACTGTCCCTGTCGGCAAGTGCGTAACCCTAACTGCAGATTCCGTTTTATTTACATGTTGTCCCCCTGCACCAGAAGCTCTGTAGGTATCTTTTTTTACATCTGTTAAATTAAGTTCAAAATCTACTTCTTCTGCTTCGGGAAGAACAGCTACAGTAATCGCTGAGGTATGAACCCTCCCCTGAGACTCTGTTTCGGGAACTCTCTGTACTCTATGGACTCCAGATTCAAATTTTAATTTCCCATAAACTTCTTCTCCAGAAATACTAAGCGATATTTCTCTAAATCCTTTTGTACCTCCTTCATTAGAATTAAGAACTTCAAAATTCCATGATTTTTCTTTGAAAAACATAGTAAACATTCTGAAAACATCCTCCACAAAAATACAAGCTTCATCCCCTCCAGTTCCAGATCTAATTTCCATTATGACATTTTTATTGTCATTCGGGTCTTTAGGAATTAACAACCATTTTATTTTTTCATCTAAATCGGTCTTTGCACGCTGAAATTCCTCCAGCTCTTCTCGAGCCATGTCCTTAAACTCAGCGTCTGTTTCAGTTTGTAAAATGGATTTTGCATTTTCTATATTATCAAGTACATCTTTGTAAGAATTGTAAGTATTTACCACTTCTGTAAGTTCTTTATATTCTTTATTTAAACTTACATATCTCTTCATGTCATTAATAACATCTGGATCTACCATCTGTTTAGATATCTCGTCATATTTTATGGCGATTTGCTCTAACTTATTAAGTAATCCCTTGTCACTCATTAGTATGTAAATTCCCCCTTTTCTGAAATAATAGTTAACTTTTTAGTATTCAAATCTTCAACTCTTCCGATTTGTTTAGCCTCCAAATTAAACGCATTACATATATTAATGATAGATTGTATATTTCTTGGATTGGTATAAATCTCCATCCTATGTCCCATATTGAAAACCTTATACATTTCTGCCCAAGGAGTTTGTGATTCTTCCTGAATTAAATTAAATAAAGGAGGTACAGGAAAAAGATTGTCTTTAATTATATGGTTTTTATCGATAAAATGAAGAATTTTAGTTTGTGCACCTCCACTACAATGAACCATTCCATTAATATCTGACCTATGTTTTTCTAAAATTTTACAAATAACAGGAGCATATGTTCTAGTAGGCGAAAGCACTAATTTACCAGCATTTATAGGAGAATCTTTCACAGCACTTGTTAGTTCTTTAGAACCTGAATAGACCAAAGAAGAATTAATACTGTGGTCGTAAGTTTCGGGATATTTTTTAGCAATATTTTTTCCAAAAACATCGTGTCTAGCAGAAGTTAATCCATTACTTCCCATTCCGCCATTGTATTGTTTTTCATAGGAAGTTTTACCAAAAGAAGATAACCCGATAATGGCATCACCAGGTTGAATATTTTTATTGGATATCACATCCGATTTTTTCATTCTTGCAACTACAGTAGAGTCCACAATAATTGTTCTAACTAAATCTCCAACATCGGCAGTTTCTCCACCAGTAGAATGAATGCTTAAGCCAAACGACCTAAGTTCTTCTAATATTTCTTCCGAACCTTGAATAATAGCAGCTATTACCTCGCCAGGAACTTTGTTTTTATTCCTTCCAATTGTTGAAGAAACTAAAATATTTTCGACTGCTCCAACACAAAGTAAATCGTCAATATTCATTATAAGGGCATCTTGTGCTATTCCTTTCCAAACAGAAAGATCTCCAGTCTCTTTCCAGTATGCATAAGCCAAAGAAGATTTGGTTCCCGCACCATCGGCATGCATAACAATGCAATGGTCATCGCTGTTAGATAAATAATCTGGTACTATTTTACAAAAAGCTTTGGGAAATAGCCCTTTGTCAATATTTTTAATTGCTTTGTGAACTTCTTCTTTTCCTGAACTAACGCCTCTTTGGGCATATCTAGAATCATCTTTCATTAAAGTGGCCCCTTAAGGGAAAAATATATTACTAATTGTCTTTAGGAGCGTAGTCAAAGTTAAGAACAATGAATTGAGTCCTTCTGTTTTTTTGATGGGCTGCTTCTTGCTCCTCCTGAGTAGATAAACTTGAAATTGCGTCACATTCTAACCCCTCCATTTTTGGTCTTTCTTCTCCATACCCTACTGCTTTCATACGATCAGCTGGGATTCCTTTTGAAATTAAATAATCTACACAAGATTGGGCTCTTCTTTGTGAAAGTTTTTGATTGTAATCATCACCACCTCTGCAATCTGTATGGGCTTGCAGTTCGATAACAATAGTTGGATTATCAATTAAAGTATTGTATAAAAAATCCAAAGAATCCTTTGAATTTATTTTACCAATAGAAGCTTCTAAAGTATCCACTAATAGTTCAGCCTTATTTAAAGCATATTGAACTTCTGGAAAATCAATTGCTTTATCTCCAACTGGTTGCACCTCAAAGGGATCATAAAAAGTTTTATTGTCTTCCAAATTAAAAGTTGAAAATTTCGACTTTCTTACTAAAAAGCTATCCTTTTGGCATTCAACTTCATAAATTAAATCGTGTTCAATATATCTTTTGCCTTTTGAAATTTCGTTAAAAAGAATAGTTCCGTCAATATCTGTTGTTTGAACAAACTCATCTCTAATACCGCCAGAAGTATCGATTGCAGTAACTTTTACAGTAGCACCAGGAACGGGATCGCCAGTTTCTGAATTGGTTACTTCTACATAATATTTTAATAACACAGGTGGAATATTAAAATTGAAAATATCATCGTGTCCTTTGGTCCCCTCTCTTGAGGAAGTGAATAATCCTCTTCTATCTGTATCTCTTTCAAAGATGATTCCAAAATCATGCTCATTTGAGTTTAATGGATATCTTAAGTTTTCTAAATCGCCCCACTTATTCTCTCCAACTTTTTTAGCTTTAAACATGTCTAACCCACCAAATCCTTCGTAACTGTCCGAGGAAAAATACAAATCTCCATTATCTGAAAGATGTGGAAACATTTCATCTCCTATACTATTAATATCAGGACCTAAATTTACTGGTGTCATCCAACTCTCTTCTCTAGAGTCATATTCTGACATCCATAAGTCATGCATTCCATATCCTCCAGGGAAATCAGCAGCAAAAATCATTATCTTCATTTCAGAATCCATGGCAGGATGACCACAAGATAATGTATCTGCATCTTCGGGCTTTAATTTTACTTCTTTAGCTTGTGTCCAAGAATCTCCTTTTCTTTTTGAGTAAAATATAGCACAACCTAAATCTACTTTTTTCATTCTAGGACATCTAGTAAAATAAATTTCTTCTCCTGACGGGGACAAAACCGAAGGGCCTTCATTGTCTTTAGAATTGACGGAATTAGGCAATAGCTGAGGCTCACTCCATTTGCCATTATTGTCTCTAGTTGTAGACCATAAATCCATAAAACTATCTCCTGTTCTAGAGTCAATCCCGTCACCATTAGATCCATCTCTAGCAGAAACAAAAATAATTGTATTGTGATTTATGTCTCCCCAAGCGGGTGAATAATCGTAATGTTCAGAGTTAATTTGTCTTTCATTCTGAATGATGTGTTTGGTCTTATTTCTTACCCACTCTGCATAATGTTCGCAGGAGGAAAGTAAAATATTTGCATGCTTATCATCAGGGAAAATTTCTAAATAATTTCTAACATATTCAGCTGCAGATTCATATTCTCCTTCTTCTACCAAGACGTCGGCAAGCAAAATATATAATTTAGGATGGTTTTTTTGGTACTTTAGCTTAAAAGCCCTTCTATAATAAGTTTCTGCTTGAGCAGGTTCTACATCCAATCTATAACATTCTGCAATTTGAAAATTAATCCTACCTTTTTCCTCAATGTCTTTTTCTTTTACTTCTCCTTTTTTGTATAAGTCTATTGCATCAAAATATGCTTCGTTTTTGAAATTTAAATCTGCTTGAATGATATAGGGGTTTTGACTCTGGGAATGGAAAGAATTCAAAGACAAAAAGAAAGACAAAATCAACAAGGTTTTTGTAGTTCTGGAAAAAAATCTATTAAAAATAAATTGTATCATAACTATAATTTGATGCTAAAATAACTAATTATTTCCTTAAAAATTCATAAAACTTAAAATCTCCTTAAGATTTTGTCAAATAAATTAAATAAAAATAGCTGTGTATTTTACCTGAATTTAGTGTTTAATTAACACTAAGGTTGGCTTTTGTTAATAAATATTATCTACAAATCAAGCTCATAAAGTAAATTAAAAAATGGAAAAATATATATTTGTTACAACTTAATTTATAATTTATTGAAATGGCAAAATCAAAATTAGAATACATTTGGCTGGATGGATATAATCCAACTCAAAATATGAGAAGTAAAACTAAAATAATTGAAGATTTTAGTGGAGAACTTAAAGATTGTCCAGTATGGTCTTTTGACGGAAGTTCTACCAAACAAGCCGAAGGAAGTTCATCTGATTGCTTATTAAAGCCAGTTGCTTGCTATCCAGACCCAGTAAGAGAAAATGGATTTCTTGTAATGACTGAAGTTTTAAAATCGGACGGGACTCCCCACGAATCTAATGCAAGAGCCAAAATTGACGATGATGACAATGATTTTTGGTTTGGCTTTGAACAGGAGTATTTTATTATGGATGTAAATACCCAACTCCCTTTAGGATTTCCAGTTGGTGGATATCCTGGACCTCAAGGAATGTATTATTGCTCTGTTGGAGGAAGAAATACGCATGGAAGACATTTGGTAGAAGAACACGCGGATATATGTATAGAAGCTGGCATTAATATAGAAGGTATTAACCAAGAAGTTGCTAGTGGCCAATGGGAATTTCAATTGTTTGCAAAAGGTGCTAAAAAAGCAGGAGATGAAATGTGGATTGCTAGATATATTTTAGACAGATTGACAGAAGACCATGGATATTATATAGAATACCATCCAAAACCAGTTAAAGGAGACTGGAATGGATCTGGGATGCATGCAAACTTCTCTAACACATTACTTAGAACTTGTGGGTCTCAGGAAATCTATGAAAAAGTATGTGAAGCATTTAGACCTGTTACCAAAGAACACATAGAGGTTTATGGTGAGTTTAATGACCAAAGATTAACCGGCCTTCACGAGACTGCAGCAATTACGGACTTTAGCTACGGAGTTTCTGACAGAGGAGCATCAATAAGAATACCGATTATTACTGTAGAGCAAGGCTGGAAAGGCTGGCTTGAAGACAGAAGACCTGCATCTAACGGAGATCCTTATAAAATTGCAGGAAGAATAGTAAAGACTGTAAAATCTGCTAGAGTATAATTTAAAGAAAATTTTATTCTTTATTCTCTTTTTTACCAATTGGAAATCCAGTAATCTCGTCATCTTCAAAAGCGGCTGATTTAATGTCGTCCTGAATTTGTTGAGAAGCGTCCCTTAATTGTCTCATTCCTCTACCGAGGCTTCTTGCAATTTTTGGAATACTTTTAGATCCAAAAAATAAAAGAACAACCAGAAATACAAATATTAGTTCTCCCGCACTAATTCCTTCTAAAAGTAATAGCTGGAGACTATAAAACATTAAGCGTTTATTTTATTTTTTGACAAATCTACAACAAGTGGCGTTGCTATAAATAATGAAGAATAAGTTCCTACTACTACGCCAACCATCAAAGCAAAAGCAAAACCTTTTATAGACTCTCCACCAAAAATAAATATAGTTAGAAGAACTAAAAATGTACTTAAAGAAGTATTGATAGTTCTAGAAAGTGTACTATTTAAAGCCCTATCAACTACTTGAACAGCAGATGATTTTTTGTGAAGAACAGAGTATTCTCTGATTCTATCAAAAACAACAACAGTATCATTAATGGAATATCCTACAACAGTTAGAATTGCAGCAATAAAAGCTTGATCAATTTCCATTGAGAAAGGAACAATATTGTAAAATATTGAAAATAACCCAAGTACAACCAAAACATCATGGAACATCGCAATTAAAGCACCTAATCCAAATTGCCATTTTCTAAATCTATAAGCGATGTAGATAAATATGATAAATAACGAGAATATCACTGCCAAGAATGAACCTTTAATTAATTCATCAGAAATTTGGCTCTCTACACCTCTAGAGGTCAGAAGAGTATAGGTCATACCCTCATTAACATCCTCAATATTTGAATAACCTAAATCCTGAAATGCTTGAGCTAGTGAAGCATCTATTTTTGCAACTTTAACTTTGTTTTTAAGAACTGATTTTTCTAAATATTTGGTAGTTATTTCTAAAGTATATGCGTTATCTACAGTTTTAACTTCAGGTGCAATATTATTTCCGTTGTCATCAACGCATCTATCACTTACCGCATTTTGAACTGCAGATTTATCTATTTTTTCTGAAAATTCAACCCTGTAAGTTCTTCCACCAGTAAATTCAACTCCTCCATCTAATCCCTTGGTAGATAATGAAAAAATTCCAAAGCCAACAATCAAGGCTGAAATAACATAAAATACTTTTCTTTTCTTTAAAAATTCTATCGTACTTCCAGTAAATAAATTTTCTGTAAATTTTCTAGAAAAATGAACGTCTTTATTAGTATCTAAAAAGTAAGAGAAAATTAATCTAGTTATAAAAATTGCTGAAAACAGGGAAGTAAATACCCCTATAATTAATGTAGTAGCAAAACCTTGGATAGGACCAGAACCAAAATAAGCCAGAACTACAGCTGTAAGAAGTGAAGTTACATTGGCATCAATAATCGCAGAATAAGCATGCTTATATCCGTCCTGAATAGCTAATTTAATTCCCTTTCCATTTTTCAACTCTTCCCTTATTCTTTCATAAATAAGAACATTTGCATCTACAGACATTCCTATAGTTAAGACCAAACCTGCAATACCAGGCAATGTCAAAGCTGCACCTAGGGAAGCTAGAGTTCCAATTATAAAAAAGACATTAGCTATCAAAGCGACATTTGCAACCCAACCTGCTCTCTTGTAATAAAAAATCATATAAAAAAGAACCAATAAAAAAGCAAAGAAAAAAGACCAAAGTCCAGAATTAATATTTTCCTCACCAAGGGATGGACCAACAATAGCTTCGTCTACAATTACAGCAGGAACTGGAAGGGAACCAGCCTTCAAAATATTGGCTAAATCTTGCGCTTCTTCAATTGTTTCAAAGCCACCGGAAATTTCTGTGTTTCCGCCAGTTATCTTTTGTCTTATAAAAGGAGATGAAAAAACCTGATCGTCTAAAACAATTGCTATTACTTTTCCAACTTTCTGTTCTGTCCACTTTGCCCAAACATCTGCAACATTTGAATTGAAAGAAAGTGCAACCGATGGTTTAGAATCGTTATCGAAACTTTGCGAAGCATTTACGACATCTTCCCCATTAATCTTAGGCTCTCCACTAGTTGGTATTTCAATTGCCATTAAAGTATGACCAGTGAAACTTTGAGATGTTTCATATTTACTTACATCTCTTGACCATAAAAATTTATGTCTTCTAAGATTGAAAATATCTCTTGCCACCTTTGACTTAAGCATAGAATTAATTTTAGCAGTATCTACAGACTTTGCAACCCCAATATATGGGCTGTTAGATGTGTGAATAAACCAAAGACTACCATTTAAAATCTTTCCATCGGCTAACATAATAGAGTCCTTAATTACTCTTTCTAAAGATTTTTCTTCTAGTAAAGAATCGTTAGCTTTCTTATCATTCATATAAGATTCTAATTCAATAGCAGAAAAAGAATTTAGAGAGTCTTGAGAAATTTCTATAAAATCTGATTCAAAATCGTTTGATGACTCTTTGGAAACTGCCTTGTTAAGCTCTAAAAACTCATCTGTCCAATCTGCGTGAGCTCCGTCCCAAAATTCTAAGCTAGCTGTAGACTGAAGTAAATTTCTAATTCTATTTTTATCCTTTGCTCCAGGAAGCTCAATCTGAAGTCTGCCAGAAACGGCAAGCTTTTTAATATTAGGCTGGCTAACACCAAACTTATTGATTCTAGATTCTATTATTCTATGTGTTTTTTGAATAGCATCTTCACTCAAATCTCTAAGAGTTTGAATTATTTGGTCATTTTTATTAGCTGATGTTTTTTCAACTGAATTAATATCCATATAATCTTTTAGTCCATTACTAAAGAAAATCATCGGAGGGTTTTTAGGATACAGCTCTTTATAGTGAGCATAAAAAAGACCTATAAAATCATCGTTATCTGAATCTACTGTTGTAGAACCTTCCTTAAAATCTTTAAGAGCAGCATTAAAAGGGTTTTTGAATGAAATTTTGGAAGAATTTCCAGCAAAATTCTTTACTAAATCTTCTATGGAAACTTCTAAGGTAACACTCATACCTCCTTGAAGGTCTAATCCAAGACCTAATTCTTGATCTTTACATCTTTGGTAATCTAAATCTAAGATTGGATAGGTCGGTTGGTCTCTGTTTTCTGCTAATAATTTTTGTTCATAGTGGGAAACAATCTGTTGTTTTTCTTTATCACCACCAATTACTAGAGTGTCTCCATTGATTACAAATTCGACCGCCTCGTTGGAGAGAGAGTCGTACTTTTGCTCTGCTAAATCATGAATATCTGTTTCAAAAGATTTTGTAACCCATGAAAAGGAAAGCTGATATAAACAGGCTAAAAATAATAAAATGGTAAATACCCATATTGCACTTCTATTTCGCATTAAAATTTTTTTAGTTATTAATATAAATAAAATTGAGGGCGCAAATATAAAATTTCAATTGGTTATTACCAACAATTCCACAACAAGTTAATAATGTTTGACTTTAAGAACTACATTTGTATTAACTAGATTATCAATATTTTAAAGAACTAAACCATCTATTTTATAAAATAAATCGTATAAATATTAGTGTACTTGACTCTATCCAAAAAAATATCGATACTCTTATTTTTAGTAATGTTTTTTACTTTGGTAAAAAGCCAGAACTTTTCACTAGTTCAGCAAAACAGTATTCGAGTAATCGTAAATAACGATACTCTTATTAACCCATGGACAGGCGGATTTAATTCTGCACAAATTTCAAAAATCGACTTAAATAATGATCAAATTGAAGATTTATTTGTCTTTGACAGATCTAGTGACAAAGTAATCACCTTTATTTCTGAAAATAATAATTTTATCTACGCCCCAGAATATGAAAGATTATTTCCACCTGATTTAAAGAACTGGGTTTTACTTAGAGACTTTAACAATGATGGAAAAAAAGATATATTTAGTTATGTCTCCGGAGGAATAGGACTTTGGAAAAATACTTCTAGTGGAAATGAACTATCCTTTAATTCATTGAGTTTTTTCCAATCTTCTATAAATGCTAATGTGCCATATATTTTATCTTCCCAATACAATAACGATGTCAATATTTATGTGGTTTCATCAGATGTTCCTTGTATTAGTGATATAGACAACGATGGAGATTTAGATATTTTAAATTTTGGAGTTCAAGGATCAGTAATAGAATACCACAAAAATATTTCGACAGATTTAGATACCTTAATTTTTGAAATGAAAAATGCTTGTTGGGGAAATTTTAGCGAATCTGGATTGTCTAATACCTGCACCTTATTTGATACTTGTTTATTTAATGTCCCTAACCCTGAAGACTCAGTAAGTATTACAAGAAATAATTTAAGACATAGTGGTTCAACCATCCTTTCTTTAGACTTAAACAACGACCAAGTAAAAGACCTAATTCTTGGCGATGTTTCTTACAGCAACCTAGTGGCATTATACAATGATAGTACAGGAGTTAACTTAAACACCTCCTTTATTTCTCAAGACACGCTTTTCCCAAGTTACTCTGTGCCAGCTGACTTGCATCTATTCCCAGCTACATTTTATGAAGATATGGACCACGATGGTATAAAAGATTTGATAGTATCCCCTAACTCTAGTAGTGAGTCAGCAGATAAAGAGAGTATTTGGTTCTATAAAAATTTTGGAGCCAACAATTCTCCTCAATTTTATTTGCAAAATAAAAATTTTCTCCAGGAAAATACCATTGAACTTGGGAGAGAGTCTAAACCATTAATAGTGGATATAAACAACGATCAAATTTTAGATCTTTTGGTCTCTAATTTTGGTGAGTTTGATTTAAGTATTCCAATTCATTATAATTCTTACATAGAGTCTTATGAAAATGTAGGAACCAACGAAAATCCAATATTCAAGAAAATCTCCAGTGATTTTCAAAATATTTCCTCCCAAATAAACGATATTAATTTAATTCCTACGTTAGGAGACTTAGACGGAGATGGAGATTTAGATGCAATTGTGGGTGACTACAGCGGAAAATTGCATTTCTTAGAAAACGTTTCTTCAAACCCAGCAATAATAAATTTAAGTATAAGCATATCTCCCTTAACTGATGTTTTTAATAATGTTTTTGATTTTGGATTTAATGCTCACCCTACACTTTTTGACGTAGATAATGACAATGATCTAGATTTAGTAGTGGGTGAAGCAATAGGGAATTTAAATTATATTGAGAATATTGGAGATTCTATTAATTTTAATTTTGATTTAAGGTCTGAAACATTCGGAGGAGTATCGGTATCTGAATGGTGGACCAATATAGGAATGAGTTCTCCTATTTTTTATAGAAATGGATCTGATATTGAATTGTATGTAGGAAGCAAAAGAGGCGCTATTTATAAATACAATAATATAGATAACAACCTATCGGGAAGTTTTAATTTAGTAGATAGTAACTTTAATAATATTTTTACAGGAACTCATAGCACACCAGCAATTTCGGATTTAAATAATGACTCTTTAATTGATTTTATTATTGGTAATAAAAGAGGTGGACTTTCTTTATTTATGGGTTCTAATGATTCTTTAATTTCGACTTCAAGAACCCCGAATAAATTAGAAAATAAATATGAAATATTTCCGGTACCAGCTAGAGATTTTATTAATGTTAAAAATCTTAAAAAGCTGCTTTATTTTGAAGTAATAAGCTTAACGGGAAGGAAAGTTAAAACTGGATATACTAAAGGTACAATTCCAGTAAGTAAATTGAACAGTGGAATATACTTTATAATGCTTGAAGATGGGATTCATAGAAATATTTTAAAGTTTGTTAAATGTTAAATCCCACAATAGTTTTTATAGACGATGAATGCATATTTTGCAATTTTTGGGGGAAATATATTCTAAAAAATGATAAATCGGACTCTATTTTAATAAGTCCATCTACATCCAATGTCTTTAAAGAAACCAAAAAAAAATTTAAACTATTTCCAAATCCCAAAGAGACTATTATACTCTACCACAATGGACAAATTTATTCTAAATCTTTAGCGGTAATTAAAATATCAGTTTTAATGAAAAATTGGCAATCAATAATGTCGGTAAGCTATATAATTCCAAATTTTATAAGAGACTTCTTTTACGATATTATTTCTAGAAATAGAAAATCTATAATGTCGGACAGTTGTGTTATAGATGAACTGAAAAGAAAAGATAAATATGTAGTCTAGATTTAACTAGATACTGTCTAATGCGCTATTCATATTTCTTACTGCACCAGCACTTTTTTCAAATAAGTCTTTTTCTAGTTCATTTAAATCAACATCCACTATCTTTTCCCAACCATTTTTCCCAACAATAACTGGCACTCCTACACAAATGTCTTTCTGGCCATATTCTCCATCCAAGAAGACAGAGCAAGGAATAATTCTTTTTTGATCGTTGAGAATACTATCTACTAAAAAAGCTACGGCTGCTCCAGGTGCATACCATGCTGAAGTTCCTAATAATCCAGTAAGAGTCTTACCCCCTACCATAGTATCAGCAGCAACTTTATCTAAATGATCTTTATCTAATAAATTACTGATTGAAATTCCGTTATAAGTTGCTAATCTTGTTAGAGGAATCATTGTTGTATCTCCATGACCTCCTATTACCATTCCATGAATATCACTTGAGGGTTTTCCTAATGCTATTGATAAGTAAGTTCTAAATCTTGCACTATCTAAAGCTCCTCCCATACCTATAATTCGATGCTTATTTAAACCACTCTCTTTAAAAGTTAAATAGGTCATAGTATCCATAGGGTTTGACACAATAACAATTACCGCATCTGGTGAATGCTCTAAAATATTATTTGTTACTGTTTTTACTATCCCAGCATTAACACCAATAAGCTCTTCTCTAGTCATCCCTGGCTTTCTTGGAATGCCACTTGTAACAACAACAACATCACTTCCAGCAGTTTTTGAATAATCGTTAGTGCTGCCAATGATTCTAGTATTGAACCCAAGTAAAGAAGATGTTTGAGTCATGTCTAATGCTTTTCCCTCGGCAAAACCTTCTTTAATATCCAATAAAACAACTTCACTAGCAATTCTTTTATAGGCAATTGCATCAGCACAAGTTGAACCTACATTTCCTGCTCCTACAATGGTTACTTTCATAATATTATATTTTATAAATTTTAATTAAGAATTATGTATCAATATTGGCATACTTAGCATTCTTTTCTATAAACTCTCTTCTTGGTGGAACCTCATCTCCCATTAACATTGAAAAAATTCTGTCTGCTTCCACTGCACTTTCAATAGTGACTTTTCTTAATGTTCTATTTTCTTTAGACATAGTTGTATCCCAAAGCTGTTCTGCATTCATCTCACCAAGTCCCTTATACCTTTGTACATGAACACTAGATTCACTTCCAGAACCTTTCATTTGATCAACATAATCTTTTCTTTGGTTGTCGTCCCATGCGTACTTGGCTTGTTTGCCTTTTTTAATTAAGTATAGTGGCGGAGTAGCAATATATAAATAACCGTTTTCGATTAATTCTTTCATGTATCTAAAAAAGAAAGTCATAATTAAAGTTTGAATATGACTTCCATCTACATCGGCATCACACATTATAATTACTTTATGATAACGCAGTTTCTCCATATTTAACGCTCTGGAATCATCCTCGGTACCAACACGAACACCTAGAGCAGTATAAATATTTTTAATCTCTTCATTTTCAAAAATCTTATGTTGCATTGCTTTTTCAACATTAAGAATCTTCCCTCTTAGAGGCATAATAGCTTGAAAATGCCTGTCCCTTCCTTGTTTTGCTGTTCCACCAGCAGAATCTCCCTCAACAAGATATACCTCACATTCTGTAGGGTCTTTGGAAGCGCAATCAGAAAGTTTTCCTGGTAATCCCGCACCACCCATAGGGTTTTTACGCTGTACCATTTCTCTTGCTTTAGTAGCTGCATGTCTAGCAGTTGCCGCAAGAATAACCTTTTGAACAATTTGTTTTGCATCATCTGGATTTTCCTCTAAATAGTCGTTCAACATTTCACTTACAGCCTGACTGACTGGTGCAGTGACTTCTCTGTTGCCCAATTTAGTTTTAGTCTGACCCTCAAATTGAGGTTCTTGAACCTTCACAGAAACAATTGCAGTCAACCCTTCACGAAAATCATCTCCTGAAATATCAAATTTTAATTTGTCTAGCATTCCAGATTTCTCAGCATACTTTTTCAATGTTCCAGTCAATCCTCTTCTAAAACCAGAAAGATGAGTTCCTCCCTCATGAGTATTAATATTATTGACATAGGAATGAATATTTTCAGCGTAAGAATTATTATAAATTAAAGCTACTTCTACTGGTATTCCATTTTTTTCACCCTCAACACTTATAACTTTTTGAATTAATTTCTCTCTAGTTCCATCCAAAAACTCGACAAATTCTGACAACCCTCGATCTGAATAAAATGTTTCTACAGGTGCATTCCCATCTTCATTTTTAGATTCTGAGCGCTCATCTGTCATGACAATCGTCAAGCCTTTGTTGAGAAAAGACAATTCACGCATTCTAGTAGCCAAAATATCGTACTGGTATTCAAGAGCTTCAAATATTTCAGGATCTGGGTAAAAGATAACTTCAGTTCCTTTTAAGTCAGTAGTTCCTTCTTCTTTAACTAAGTACTGTTCCTTCCCTTGCTTGTATTCTTGGACATAAATCTTACCTTCTTTAAAAACACTTGCCTTGAGATTGATGGATAAAGCATTTACCACAGAAACACCAACTCCATGCAAACCACCAGAAACTTTATAGGAGTCTTTATCAAATTTACCACCAGCACCAATTTTTGTCATTACAACCTGTAAAGCTGATACACCTTCCTTTTTATGAATTCCTACAGGGATTCCACGACCATTATCCATTACACGAATTCCATTGCCTTCTAAAATAGATACTGAAACTTTATCACAATGTCCTGCCAAAGCCTCATCAATAGAATTGTCTACAACTTCATATACTAAATGGTGTAATCCTCTTGAACCAACATCTCCAATATACATCGATGGACGCATCCTAACATGCTCCATTCCTTCAAGAGCCTGAATACTGTCTGCTGAATAATCTTTTTCTTCACTCATTTGATAAAATTTGAATGAACAAATATACTATTTATAGAGCATTTTAAAAGGAAGAAAAACTCCAATTAATTGGATACTTTTCAACAATTAGAAACTAATTGTAATTCCACCTAAAATATTAATAGATTGAACTGGAAAATTTTGCCAATATTGGTATTTTTTGGCTGTGAAATTATTGAACTGAATGAAAGCAGAAACTTTTTGGTTGTACCTATATTCTGCAGAAATATTCATGTCTACAAAAGTTGGCAAACTGTAAATGTATTTATCATCTTCCAACTCATAAATTGATTCTGGCTCAGAATAAGAAAAAACATCTCTTTTGCCTACCAAATAAAAATCAGATTTTAAAACAATTTTATCAGACAAATCTAATAAACCAGACAATGTAAATATAAAGTCAGGTTTTTGCCAAGCACGACTAAAATTAGAAGGGCTGTATATAAAATATTCCCCCTTAGCTGATATTTTTAACTTTTCTAACTCCTGATAAGTGATTTCAGCAAGAAAAGATGTTTGACTAAGGTTATCGTACATCATCTGGAACTTATTACCGTAGGAAGAGGTTGTATCTGGAATAAAGAAATACATACTATCCAAATTCTGGAAAGAACTAGATAAATTAAAAGTGAATTTACTACTTAAAGAACCCCTTACACCAGCAAATATATTGCTTTTTTGAACTGTGTTTTGAAGTGGTGAATCCTCAGAAATAAATGGATTTTCTAACCTTATGTCATTGAAAGTATTTCTTTTTACATTGCCAACCCACCCTCCATAAGGGATAAACACATTGTTAAAAAGACTGTAGCTAACCTCTAAATCTGGAAATACATAAAATTTAGCATTTTCATTAATATTGGCTTGGAGAGATATTCCAGCTTTAAAAATTAAATTGTTTTTTCTTGAATAAATATGTGGTCTAAAACGAACGATACCAGACGTATTAGAACTTTGGTTGCTTGGCTGAATAATATTGTTTTCGTCTAGTTCTAAAATGTCTGGAGAATTTATATTATTTATATCTAATTCAAAAGTTCCTAAAAATTCTTCATCCAATATCAGCCACCCAGAATGAGCCCCAAGAAGAAAATGATTTTCAGAAAGATTATAATTGCTATTTAGATGGTGGAAATCTACCCAACTTTTAATTCTTAATTTATTGGTGTCTCTACCAGTATTTCTAGAATTAAACTTTAAATGCAAATCCAATAAATCGTAATTTTGCTTAAAAAGAGTATCAGAATTTTTAAACGATTCTATTCCTAAGGAGTCATTGACATCTATACCATAAAATTGATACATAGAATTGTCGTTATAATCCAATCCATAAAACTGATATGAATTTCTTTCATACTGAACTTCTGACCACAAATCGTAATTCAAAAAAAACTTTTGATAATACCCTCCTAAATTTAAATCTGAAAATTTAGTATTCCCCATTTCTTTAATACTAGAAAAACTACCATTTGATCTTGCGTTTAGACCCCAACTTTCATCTCTTGATCTTTTTGAAGCATAATTCAATTCCAATAGTGGAGTTAGGTAAGTTCCTGCTCCAGCTTTTAAATAACCCCTATATAACTTGTCTCCATTAGCAGTTATCTTTAACCTTGCAGGCTTTATATTTTCAATAGAGTAATTTGTCATATGACGCTTTGGCTCTAAATAGTATTTAACATCGTCCAATATAGTTACAGAGTCTGTGTGAATTGGGAAAATTGGTGTTTTTTGAATCTTAGCAATTCTTCTATTCCCAGATCCAATACCTAAAAAAGTTTCGGTGTTTTCATTTTGTTGAGCAATACTACTAAAACTCAATATTGCTGAAATAAAAAAAAGTAATATTTGGAGTTTATTTATTTTCATCTTTCTTAATTTCCTTTGAATCAACTTCCTTTGGATTTAAAACTTCCGGAGTGTTTTCTAGATCCTTATCAATTGTTTCTAATTCTATTTCCAATTCTTCTTGCTCTGGCTGTTCTTGCATTTCATTAAGTTCCAAATTCTGGATATATTCTATTTTTTGAACTGCTACTGCTAAAATTTCATCTTTTTTATAACCATCGTAATTGTCTAAAATACTTTCAATACTATGTTTTGCATTGAAATAATCTTTCTGAGCTGTGAAATTATCTCCAAGCAATAGTATTCCTTTTGCTAACCAATAATCGTAGGAAGGCTTTTGCTTGACTAGCTCCATTATTAAAGACTCACAGGATATATAATCTTCACTTTTAAATGCAATCTCGCAAATGTGGTATTTCGCTTCTGCTGCTGCAATACTTTTGGTGAACTGCACGACACTGTCGTAATATAATTTCGCACTATCTAATTGATTTATTTTTTGATAAGATTGACCCAAAAATAAATACGCATCTTCTTGAAGCTTATTATTTAAGTCCGATAACTGAAGAACCTTTTTTGCATACTTAATGGTAGAATTGGGATTGTCTAAATAATGAAAACAATAAAACTGCCCCTTTTTAGAAATTGACAAGTCTTCTTGATTAATACTTACATCTTCTAGAACTGAAAAGTAAGTAAGAGATTTTTTGAAGTCTTTAGCATCATAAGTTATTTCTCCAGCATACTTTAAAGCTTCTATATAATAATTATTATTTGGTTTTGCAGAAATGTAATCATAGTGAAATAAAGCTTGTGTTTTCTTATCCTCCGCATAATAACAATTAGCCATAAAATAATGTGCAGAAATTTCTCTTACAGGTTCTTCAATATTATCTAGGTAGTAAGAAGCTTTTTCAATTTGCTTATTGCAATCTCCGTTATCTCTTGCAAGAACAACAGACCTCCATAAAGTTGAATCTTTCTCCTGAACACTAACATCGATTCCTCTTGAGCTAAGCCAGTCGTAATAACCTGTTAAATTTCCCCTTAAATTATAAACTTCCATCATTAATTCAGTAGCTAATTGATTTTCTTGCTCTGCATCTGGATAATTATCCATTACCGTTAATAAAAACTTTTCAGCTTCTTGATGGTTTTGTTCTTTTAAATAAATACTCCCTATTTCCACATATGCTTTAGATATTAAATTGTTATTTGGATATTCATCAATAAATTTTAAGTAGGTATCTATTGACTCATTATTTCTGTTTTCATCCTTATAAGCCTGGGCTAAATTTAAAAGAGAAGAAACTTGATACTTTGAATTAGGGTATTGGTCTGTTAGCCTTTTTAAAGTGTTTATTTTCCCAAGGTAGTCCTGAATTAGCCCTTGAGAAGTAGCCATTTGATTTAATGCGTAAGAATGGTTTTCATTTCCCACTTTAGAAGACAATGCATAATTTTCTATTGCTAAGCTATCTTCTCTTAGCAAGAAATAAGTGTCAGCAATTCTTAAAAGTGCAATTTTATAATTACTTGAATCTGGCAAATTGTATTGATGAATGTAGTTCCTAAAGTATTTTAAAGCATTTCTAAGTTCTTCTTTTTGAGTTTTCGCTTCATGTCCCGACAAGTTTTCATATGGGTTGGCTTTTTCAAAATAACTGTATCCAATATGAAAATCTAAATCTAAAAACTGATCGGTTAAAATAGCACCGTTAATAAATCTAAATTTTTCATAACTCTCCACAGCCCTTAAATATTCCTTTAAATTATAATTTGATTCTCCGATCCAAAACTGACTCATGGCATTTAAATTTTGGTCAATTGGATACCTTTTAACCAACTCAAAGTTTGCAATTGCATTCTTGTATTCTCTATTATGATACTGCTCTACAGCTCTGTTATACACAATTGTTTGATAAGCTTTCTGCATTCTTGGATCCTTATTTTTTATTTTATCCATTGAAGCAAGTGCATCGTCGTAATTTTTTGTGGTTAGATACACTTTTAATAAAAACTCGTAAGCATCTTTAGCATCTTCAGAATCTGGAAAATCTTCAATAAATTGCTGAAAGGCATTAATTGCTTCGTCGTATGGATTGTAACTTAGTTCGTAAGCCAACTTAGCATAATTAAATAATGAATTTCGTCTTATATCTAGATCAAAATTCAGCTTGCTCGCCTCCTGAAATGCATTTCTTGCATAATCTTTTTCGTCAAGATTTAAATAAGAATCCGCCATATGGTAGTAGGAAATCTGTGTTAACGAATCGTCTGTAGTAGCAACCCTAGAAAAAATTTCAATAGCTTTTTTATATTTTTTTGTTTGGTAGTAACAATAACCAACTTGGTAATTACTTTCCCTAGTAGATTTTGCATTTCTCATGAAAGTTTGATAATATTCTAAAGAACGTTCGTATTGGTTTTTTTTGAAATAAGAATCTCCAATTAATTTAGCAAATTCCCCTTTTCTTTTTTCTGTAATAGAGTCAATATACAATGGTCCATAGGCAATAAGTTCGTCGTATTTATTTTGCTGATATAAAATCTGTGTAATGTAATAAGGAATGATAGGCTTAAACATTTTATTATTGGCAATCTTTCTAAAACCAACTAAAGCAGTTTGGTACTTTCCCTGGGCATATGCTATGTGGCTGTAATAATAGGTAGCTGGAACATCGTAATCTGATTTACTTTGCAAGAGCTCGTTGAAAAGAACTTTTGATTCAGGAAGATTTTTCTTCATAAATTTGGAATATCCAAGTTTAAAAAGATACTCGCTTTGGTCCTCACTTGATAAATCGTATTGATCAACTTTTTCAAAAAATTCGATAGATTTTTTAAACTTTTTGGTTTGATAATAATGCTTTCCAAGTTGGAAATAAATATTCTTAGATTTTGGATGATCTGGATGGTCTAGTGAAAACCTAGTTAAAATCGTCTCTACATTTCTATGGTATAATTTCAATGCACAAACTGCAAAATAATATTCAGCATTTATTCTCACCTCATCCTGAGGATTACTGAAATTATTAATAACATTCTTGAAATAGTATTGGGCTGAACTATACTTTTCTTTGTCAAAAAGTTCTTGCGCTATTTTATAGTTTTTGTAAGGATCGTTACGTAGAAAAGTTTTTTGTGCGATAGAAATATTTGCAAAAATTATTGCTAGAGAAAAAATAAATACCTTGATAATCTTATTCATTAAAAAACTATAATCTGATAATTATTAAAGATAGTTAGTGATGACCCATAAGAACTATGGCTTTACTATTATTTTCAACTACAATGTGTTAACATTAAATAGAAGAATTAAAGAAGTATTCTATATTATTATAAATTTGAATGTAAAAGATATTAAACTGCCATGGAACAAAACCTTTTTCTAGACTTTAAAAATGTTGAAATAAAACAACAAAATAAAATAATTCTTAACGAAGTTAATTTAAAGATAAATCAAGGTGAATTTGTATATTTTGTCGGTAAAACTGGGAGTGGAAAAAGTAGTCTTCTTAAAGCAATTTATGGAGATGTAGGGATTAGTAGTGGAGATATTTTTTTTAAAGAACAAACTCTAAAAAAATTAAAAAGAAAGAAAATATTAGAACTCAGAAGAAAGGTTGGTATAATCTTTCAAGATTTTCAACTACTTATGGATAGATCAGTTGCTGATAATTTAAGATTTGTAATGAAAGCAACTGGATGGAAAGGGAAAAAAATAATTAATGAAGGAATTGAGAAGCTACTTGTAAAAGTAGATATGGTAGATAAAGCAGATTCTTTTCCACATTTAATTTCTGGAGGAGAACAACAAAGAGTAGCTGTTGCAAGAGCATTAGTTAATAATCCAGAATTAATCTTAGCAGACGAACCAACAGGAAATTTAGACCCGGAAACAAGTGAGAAAATTATGCATCTTTTAAAATCAGTAGCCGAAGAAGAAAAAACAGTAATTATGGCAACTCACGATTTTGACATTATAAATAAATATCCAGCAAGAGTTGTGAAATTCAATAATCAGACTATTTTGGAATAATCTTTTATGAATTGATAAGTATTTGCATCCCTATTTATAACTTCCATGTTGTTGATTTAATTATCACCATAATTAACCAAGGAGAGGAAAGTAAAAAACCATATGAAGTAATTTGTATTGACGATGGTTCTAATAAGGAAACTTTAAAATTAAATGCTGAAATCAATTCCCACAATAAGGTTAAATACCTAATTCTTAAAAAAAACATTGGAAGGTCTAAAATCAGAAATCTTTTTTTAGAAAACGCCAATTATGAAAATCTACTGTTTATAGATTGTGACTGCAGCATCCAAAGTGAAAATTTTCTAGAAAACTATTTTGAACAACTTGACAATGCAGTAGTATATGGTGGAAGAAAACACCACTATAATCCGCCAAAAAATAAAAATAAAAAACTAAGGTGGTTATATGGAATTAAGAGAGAAGATCAAAACCTTAATTATAGAGTTAAAAACCCATACCATTGTTTTCGATCAAACAACTTTTTGATAAAAAGAGCAATCTTATCACAAATAAGGTTTAATGAAAAAATTGAAACCTACGGCCATGAAGACACCCTACTATCTTTAGAACTTAAAGAAAATAAAATAGCTATTTTTCAAATTAATAATCCTGTTTTTCATGAGGGAATTGAAGACAGCAGTATTTTTTTAGAAAAAACCAAGAGTGCTATAAAAAACCTAGTATTTTTGGAAAAAAACACTCTAAACACCAGTTCTATAAAACTTATAAAAACCTATCATGTAATTAATAAACTAAAATTGACATGGTTAATTTTTCCATTGTCAAAACCTATTTCAAATATCCTAGAAAGACAGCTGCTTTCTTCAAGACCTTCTCTAAAAATATTTGACTTATATAAACTGATTTACTTTCTTAGAGAAAAACAAAATGTATAGTTTTTTTAAGAATATTTATAAAGTTTTAACACCAAAAAGCTGGCAATTTAAAATAGAACCTTTCATAAGAAAGATGGTTTATTACCTTATCTACAAAGGGGGAAATACAACATGTTTAATTTGTTCTGCTAAGTCAAAAAAGTTTATTCCAATTTCTTTTTATAATAGTGATGACAAAATCTGTCCTAATTGTGGTGCATTGTCAAGATCTAGAGCGCTAGGAGAATATATAAGGAAGAATTTTAAGAATCAAAGTCAAAAAATTTTAGACTTTTCACCCCACAGAAGTTTAAATAATTTTTTCAAATCAATATTTGAAAACTATATTTCATCCGACTTTGAAAACCAATTTTATGCTCAAAAAAGTTATGACATAACTAAAATAAACGAAGCTGATCAAAGATTTGATTTAATTATTTGTTTTCATGTCTTAGAACATATTCTAGAAGATAAAAAAGCTATTAAAGAATTAAATAGAGTTTTAAAAAATGATGGTCATTTATTAATTCAAGTTCCTTTAAAAAAAGGAAAAACTTACCAAGACAACTCGATAATTTCTAAAGAAGGAAGGTTGAAAGCTTTTGGACAAGAAGACCACGTAAGAATTTACGGTGAAGATAGTCTGCCATTAATTTTAAATGAAAATGGGTTTTCTGCAAAGCCTATTGACATAGTGAAAGAATACAATAGTGAAGAAAAAAAAATATACGGCTTCTCTGAAAATGAAGTAATCTACGTATGTAGAAAGGCTACTTCTACTTAAATTTTTTATAAGTTTTAATTAATGAAATAGATTCGCTTTCCCAATGTAAAGTGGTATTCATTTTGGCAATATTAGTGGTGAAATTTTTTGATTTTTTTAAAACTATAGCTTTATTCAAGCCCTCAATTATACTTTCTGGATTAAGATTTGAAATTAAAACACCAGTATGGAATTCTTCTTTAATTTTTCTTATCTCCACAAGATTTGTTGAAACGAATGGTATTTCAGCTTTGGCATAATCGAAAATTTTATTAGGAAGACTAAATTGATAATTAATATTATTATTCTTATCGAGACTAACTCCGACATCAGAGTTTAAAGTAAACTGCATCATTTGACTGTATGGAAGAGTTGGAACAAATAGCACTTTATTAACCAAATCTGATTGAGTACATCTTTTTTTAAGTTTATCAACAACATCTCCTTTGCCAACTATAGAAAGAAAAAAATCATCTTGTATAGAAATAGCCTCTAACAACTCTTCAGCTCCTCTAGCGACGTTAATTCCAGAGCCTTGAAGAATTACAAGCTTCTTGTCATTGGGCAAACCAAGATCTTTCTTGGTTTTAACTTTTATTAGAATGCTTTTATTTGGAAGATTTCTAATAACTAATGGCCTTACTTTATAATCTTTAAAGTACAAATCTGAAATAGATTTATTTACAGTAAAAACATGCTTTAATTTTGGGAAGATAAAACTTTCAATAGAAGACCAAACTTTTTTAACAAAATATCTATTTTGAATTTCTGGCACCCCCAAAAAATACTCATGAGAATCGTAAACTAACTTTTTGTTGAAAATAAATGCAGAAAGCCACATTGGAAGCAATGTATCTAAGTCGTTAGAATGGTAAATATCAAATCTTCTGTACAAAAGAAAAAAAAACAATCTTAAATTATATTCCATATAAAACAATGCCCCTTTATTAAAAATTAGTTTAAAGCGAACTGTTTTATAGGGTCTATTAATATTTAGCGAGTGTTGCAATTGCCTACCAACCAAAGTTATATTAAAATTATTTTTGGTTAGCGTATCACAAACTTTCTTAACCCGCTGATCATTAGCCAAGTCATTTGTTACAGAAATTATTACTTTTTTAATAACGTACTAATTTAAAGTGTTACTAAAGTATGTAATATTGTTTTAAGGACAAGCATATTAAAATCCAAGAAAATATAATTAGGTTTGTCTAGATGAATATTATTGAAAATTATCCATTATTAAAACTAAATACATTTGGAGTAGATGTTAAGGCTAAATATTTCACATCTATAAATACAATTAATGAATTAATAGAATTAACAAAAACTAATGTATTTAAAGATTTAGAGTTGCTTATTCTTGGTGGAGGAAGTAATATTCTTTTCACAAAAAATTTTGATGGACTAGTAATATTAAATAACATAAAAGGAAAAGAAATTATTTACCAAAACCAACAATCTATTTTTTTAAAGATTGGAGCGGGAGAGAATTGGCATGAATTGGTTATGTACTGTGTAGACAACGGATGGGGAGGAATTGAAAACCTAAGTTTAATTCCAGGAAATACTGGGACTGCTCCAATGCAAAATATTGGTGCCTATGGAGTTGAAATTAAAGAAACATTTATAGAACTGGAGGCATTAGAAATTTCATCTGGGAAGATTGTTAAATTTAATAATTCAGATTGTGAATTTGGATACAGGGAAAGTGTATTTAAAAACAAAATGAAAAATCAATATATTATTATAAATATCACTCTAGAGCTAAAGAAAAATCCAGTATTAAATATTAATTATGGGGACGTTAAAGCAATATTAGAAAGTCAAAATATAAAGAATCCAGGTATCAAAGAGGTAAGTAATGCTATAATTAGTATAAGACAAAGTAAGCTCCCTGATCCAAAAAAAATTGGAAACAGTGGAAGTTTTTTTAAAAACCCAATAGTAAGTTTAAATCAACTTGAACTGATAAAGAAAAAATATCCAAATGTTGTAAACTACGAAATCAATGAAAATGAGTTTAAAATTGCAGCAGGGTGGTTGATAGAGAGAGCCGGGTGGAAAGGGAAGAAATTTAACAACTATGGAATTCATGAAAAACAAGCACTTGTATTGGTCAATTATGGTCTTGCAAATGGAATGGAAATATTTGAGTTATCAGAAAAAATTATTTTGGATATAAAAGACAAATTTGGAATAACACTTGAAAAAGAAGTTAATATTATTTAGCAATTGCAAGCATAATATTAGTTGATTTCTCATTTAAAACAACAAAATAAGAGGGTCCCTTAGAATTTGGGTTGAGCTGATTTGGAAAAAATGCATACTTCTCAGAATCTTTACCTGGGAAATTGATAGAATTAATATTTTCCTGAGCAACCCCAGCCAGTGTAAACTCTACATATTTTGTACCACAATAATTTAGAATTCCATACTCAGCAGGAACCCCTTTTCTCAAATTTGAATTTTGTAAATCATTGTAAAAGTATTTTTTGTAATTGTAAGAATTAACTAAGAAAGTACCCATGAAACTTAAATATTTGTGTTTTTGATTTAAAGGAACTGGACTTCCCCATATAAAATTGCCATTCTTATTAAATTTTATAACAAAAAACCCACTAGATACCCAGTAAGTTTCCTCTTTAATAGTAGCTTTTGATATGTTTTCTGACAATAAATAATAATTGCCAATACTGTCTAAACTAAAATCTGTAATTATAAACCTATCCAATCCAAAACCACTTTCTTTAATTTCTTTTGAAGACTTGAAGGCTTGTACAATATTTTCAGTCAATGAATATTGATTTTTATGAACTAAGTGTAAATCCGCGTCGTATCTGAGCAGAAAAAAACCTTCATAATTAAATCGAATAGGGGAAGAGTAAAAACCAGATATGACAAGCTCATCCTTGGAATTAAAAAAATAATCTAGTGCTGCTATTTTTCTGTTATTTAATTTTATCTGAACTTCAGAAATTATGTCCTGACCTAGTTTATAGATATAAAAATGGTTGCCTTTTTTCCAAAATTTCTTAAGCAAGTAAACAACTCCATTATTGGATAACAAAATCTTATTATCTCTTTTAGAATCAAATAATAAATCTAATTTGTTGTAAACCTCATTTACAATATTCAGTTTATTATCAACAGTAATTGTTCTCAAATCTTCTTGCTTGCCATTTTGGAATGGGAGTTCTACAAGAAAATGAAATTTATTTTCAAAGGTCTTTTCTCCAAGAATATAATTGGAGGGATATCCAGACTTGTTTTTTTCGGTAAATAAATTTATAGGGCTCAGGAAGTTAGAAGCAATATCTAATACTCTGTATTTTAAAATGGTCTCAACACCGTTATTGACAGATGTAAACAAATAAATTTCGCCAAATATGTGTCTAATACCGATAAAATTTTCATCTTTTAATAAAACATTGAAGTGATTTACATTGTCTAGATGGCTGTCAAAAATATTTACTTTTAAATCACAAAATTTAGAATTTATTTTTTTTTGAAAAAGAACATTGTTGGACTTGTAACTAATACAAGAAAGTGGTTTGTAGTCTTTAGAGTAAGGAACATGTTGAGAAAAACTTAGGCTAAGTTTTTGAGATATTCCAAATGAAACAATTAAAGTTAATAATAAGAAGAAAGATATTTTAACTCTAGTGATCAAAATTTATTTATATCCTAAAGTAAAACAAACTCTAAATAAATAACAATTAATCTTTAAGTAATCTTTTAAGGACAAACTCTTTATACGCTGAATCATTAGACTTTTCAATTACCTCATTGATAAATCCTAATGTCATTAACTCTAAAGATTTTTTTACACTTATTCCTCTAGATCTTAAATAAAATAATGCTTCCTCATCAAATCTTCCAGTAGTAGAACCATGACTACACCTTACGTCATCTGCATAAATTTCTAGTTCGGGCTTAGAGTAAATCTTGGATTCATCATCTAAAAGAATATTATTATTTTTCTGGAATGCTTCAATTTTTTGAGCATCTTGATGAACAATAACTTTTCCATTAAATACCCCTACACCACTTTCTTTAATTACCCCTTTGTAATTTTCGAATGATTTACAATCCGCAACAAAATGGTTTATGGTTGTGTGGTTGTCAAAATGTTGTTTTTCTATAGGTGCGAAAACTCCATTAAGTTCACTATGGCAGTTCTTTCCATTTACATTATTGAAAACATCATTTCTTAGAATAATACCAGATGCAGAAAAGGTATTCATAATGAATTTACTTTCTTGCTCTTGGTCTATAAATTCATTACAAAAATTGAAATTCTGATTGAGGTCTTGAAATTTATCAACGGTTAAAGAGCTTTGGCTTTTCAAAGAAACCTGATTTCTGTGATTGATAAAACCATCTTTACTATTGGAACTTCCTAAAAAATACTGTCTAATATGAAGCTTGGAATTTTCATAAATATCAATATTAAATTGAGTATTAGAAATACAATTATCATCTGAAATAATATTCACAAAATTTATAGGCTCATTTATATTAACATTAGGCTTTATTTTTAAAACAACTTTTTCAGTTAAAAAACTAAAGTTAAGATTGGTGAAATAATCTTTATGACTTGGTTCTTGAGAATTGTTGACAATATCACCGTCATTGAGAAATAATAATTCAATATCCATTAAATCTATAATATTGGATAAGCTGGAATTAAATTTTCCATTTTCCAATACAATAACCAGTCCTTCAATTTTTGGGATTCCTAGAGAATTAAGATGCTCAATTTTAAAATTAAATTGGTTGTGAAAATTAATTTTCTTTAAAAATCTTAAAGGAGTGTATTTCCATCTTTCTTCTTTTCTTTTTGGAAAAGAGCCTAGGTTTAGAGCTTCTAAATCTAATTTAGAATTTTCTTTAAGTAATGAATTATGATTTAAATCTTTAATAATCAATTGGATAACTTTAAAAGAGTTTTAAATATTTTCATCATTTTTTAACCAATCATATCCTTTTTTTTCTAACTCTAATGCTAAAGATTTATCGCCCGATTTAATGATTTTTCCCTCATGTAAAACATGGACAAAATCTGGGACAATATAATCAAGTAGTCTTTGGTAATGAGTAATAACAACCGTAGCATTTTCAGAAGATTTAAGTTTATTAACCCCATTAGCTACAATTTTCAATGCGTCAATATCCAACCCAGAATCTGTTTCGTCTAAAATTGATAATTTAGGATCAAGCATTGCCATTTGAAAAATCTCATTTCTTTTCTTTTCTCCCCCTGAAAAACCTTCGTTTACAGATCTATTTTTAAGTTTGTTATTTAAGCCTACAAGTTCTGACTTTTCGGCAACCATTTTTAAAAAATCTTTTGCTGGGATAGAATCTATTCCGAAGTATTTATTTCTTTCGTTAAGTGCAGTTCTTAAAAAATTAATATTGCTAACACCAGGAATTTCTACTGGGTACTGAAATGCTAAAAACATTCCTTTCCAAGATCTTTCCTCTGGACTCATTTCAGAAATCTCTTCTCCCAAAAAATTAATTGAGCCATTGGTAACTTCATAGTTGTCATTCCCAGCTAAGACAGATGAAAGTGTGCTTTTTCCAGAACCGTTGGGGCCCATTATGGCATGAACTTCTCCTTTGTTAATTTTAAGATTTAATCCTTGAAGAATCTTTTGGTTGTCAATATTACACTCTAAATCTTTGATTTCTATTAGTAATTCACTCATGATTAAATTTTATCCTACAGAACCTTCTAAACTAATTTCTAATAATTTCTGGGCTTCTACTGCAAACTCCATTGGCAACTTATTTAAAACTTCTTTTGCATATCCGTTTACTATCAAACTAATTGCCTTTTCTTCACTTATCCCTCTTTGCATACAATAAAATAATTGATCTTCTCCGATTTTAGAAGTGGTTGCTTCATGCTCAACGGTAGCGGTTGGATTCTCGCATTCTATGTATGGAAAAGTATGCGCGCCACATTGGTCAGTCATTAGGAGTGAATCACACTGAGAAAAGTTTCTTGAATTTTTTGCACCTTTACCTATCTTTACCAAAC
Source organism: Flavobacteriales bacterium (assembly GCA_016780365.1). Classification (GTDB taxonomy): domain Bacteria; phylum Bacteroidota; class Bacteroidia; order Flavobacteriales_D; family Parvicellaceae; genus MED-G20. Next base: position 11,481 of record JADHMB010000009.1, on the reverse strand, counting down.
CACGGTAACTATTTTGACTTTTCCCAGCAGAAATACCTTTAGAAATAATGGTGGATTTGGTATTTTTCCCAATATGAATCATTTTAGTTCCTGTATCGGCTTGTTGAAAATTATTGGTAACTGCAACAGAATAAAATTCGCCAATAGAATGATCTCCTTTAAGAATACATGAAGGGTATTTCCAAGTTACTGCTGATCCAGTTTCTACCTGTGTCCAAGAAATTTTAGATCTATAACCGCAAATTCCTCTTTTGGTAACAAAATTGTAAACGCCACCTTTGCCTTTAGCATCTCCAGGATACCAATTTTGAACTGTGGAGTATTTTATTTCTGCTTTGTCAAGAGCAATTAGTTCCACAACTGCAGCATGTAATTGATTTTCGTCTCTTTGTGGAGCCGTACAGCCCTCTAAATAACTTACGTAACTAGATTCGTCTGCGATTAAAAGTGTTCTTTCAAACTGTCCTGTTCCAGATTCATTAATTCTGAAATATGTAGATAGCTCCATAGGGCATCTGACACCTTTAGGAATATAACAAAAAGAACCATCTGAAAAAACTGCGCTGTTTAAGGCAGAATAGTAATTATCGGTGTGAGGAACAACAGTTCCCATATATTTTTTAACCAAATCTGGATGGTTATTTACAGCTTCTGAGAAAGAGCAGAAAATTATTCCTAATTCACTTAGTTTTTCTTTAAAGGATGTAGCTACCGAAACCGAATCCATGACAAAATCTACAGCAACTCCACTTAATTTTTTTTGTTCTTCAATAGATATTCCTAGTTTTTCCATGGTCCTTAAAAGTTCAGGATCAACCTCATCTAGACTTTTAAGTTCTTTTTTCTTTTTGGGGGCTGCGTAGTAAGAAATATTTTGAAAATCTGGCTTTGTATATTTGACATGGGCCCAATTTGGTTCTGACATTTTTTGCCAAACACGAAAAGCTTCTAGTCTATAAGCAAGCATCCATTGGGGTTCATTTTTTTTTGAAGAAATTAATTTAATTATATCTTCATTAAGGCCTATTGGTGCCTTTTCACTTTCGATATCAGTAACAAAACCAAATTCGTAGGATTTGTTGTTTAACTCTTCTTTTAATTCTTTTTCAGTATATGACATTTATCCTTTTTATAATGAAAAACTTTCTCCACACCCACATGTTCTATCCGCATTAGGATTGCTAAAAACAAATCCTTTTCCATTTAACCCACCTGAAAAATCTAACGTTGTTCCTATTAGATAAAGAAAACTTTTTTTATCTACAACAACTTTTATTCCGTTGTCCATAAAAGATTTATCGCTGTCGGTTAGAGTATTATCGAATTTGAGTTCATACATCAAACCTGAACATCCTCCTCCCTTTACACCAACTCGAATAAAATAACCTTCATTACCGTCATCTTTCATAAGCTGTAAAGCTTTGGACTTTGCATTTTCTGTTACTTTGATCATCTAGCTATTTGAAATAGTTGTAATTATTGCAAATATACCTCAAAATAACAGATGATAAAAGAATTGTTGAATAGTATTTAATACAAGAATTGATTGTTATTGCAAATAACAAGGTGAAATTATAACTATTGAACTAAATTTGCATTCATGAATGAAGAAGAGAAAAATATTGATCTAAAAGATTTAGGTGAATTTGGGCTTATAGAAAGACTGACAAAAAAAATTAAATTATTTAATGATAATACTCTTCTTGGTCCAGGAGATGATGCTGCAATAATAAACTCTAGTAAAGAAATTTTAGTAAGTTCCGATATGCTTGTGGAAGGAATACATTTTGATATGGCCTTCACCCCTTTAAAACATTTAGGATACAAATCTGTAATTGTAAACATAAGTGACATCTATGCCATGAATGGTATTCCAAAACAAATTACAGTTGGTTTGGCTATTTCTAGCAAATACACTCTTGAAGCAATTGAAGAGTTTTACGATGGAATTTTACTGGCTTGTGAAAAATACAAAATTGATGTAATTGGTGGAGATATTACGTCGTGTATCAACGGCTTAACCATTTCCATAACAGCAATTGGAGAAGCAATGAAAAAAGAAATTGTCAAAAGGTCTGGAGCTAAAGAAAATGATTTATTAATTACCACAGGGGATTTGGGAGGAGCCTATATGGGACTTAACGTACTGCAAAGAGAAAAAGAGGTTTGGAAAAGCAACCCAAATATGCAACCTGAACTAGATAACTTTAATTATATTCTAGAAAGACAACTTAAGCCAGAGGCAAGGAGAGATGTAATTGAATTTTTAAAAAAATGTGATGTAATTCCAACCAGTATGATAGATATATCCGACGGATTAGCATCTGAAGTTTTTCATATTTGCACATCTAGTAATGTTGGATGTCAGCTTTACGAAGAAAAAATACCCATAGACCCACAGACTTATCAAACTTCTATGGATTTCAATATAAACCCTACCGTTTCAGCACTTAACGGAGGAGAAGATTATGAATTACTTTTCACCATTAATCAAAAAGATTATGAGAAGATTAAAAACGACCCTAACCTTACTGTAATAGGTCATATTACCAAAAAATCTCAAGGAATTAATTTAATTGGAAATGGGGACACCTCTACCCCACTACAAGCGCAGGGATGGAACCATTTTAACAATTAAATTTAAATAGAATTATCGGACTCGTCTAAAAACTGATATTGTAGAATACCAAGCTCTGTCATTGGTCTAACAGCAATCCATTTTTTGTACTTTAAAAACCATTGTCTTTGGATATTTTTAACTCCTTTTTTCAAAAAAGCGTCAATAAAGGGATGAACATTTAAAGTAATAGATTTTGCTATCCCCTCAACCATAATTGAGTTGAGCATTGAGTCAATCTCATCTATAATTAGAATTGAAGCTTGCACTTCTCCTTTCCCAAGACAAGTTGGGCAAGTTTCAGTAGTTTTAATTTCAGTTTCTGGACGAACACGCTGCCTAGTCAATTCTACAACTCCAAATCTACTTGGTGGCTGAATATTGTGCTTAGCTTTATCGTCCTTCATAAACTTTCTAAAACTTTCAATAAGCTTTTTATTATTAGCTCTATCGTACATATCGATAAAATCGACAGCTACAATACCTCCCATATCTCTTAACCTTAAAAGTCTAGCAATTTCTTCAGCTGATTCTAAGTTGGTTTCTAAAGCATTTAATTCCTGATTGACATTGGTGGCCTTTCGGTTTCCACTATTAACATCCACAACATGCATTGCCTCAGTATGGTCAATAATTAGATAGGCTCCGGATTTTAAGTTAACTTTCCTGCCAAAAGTTGCTTTTATTTGCTTATTAATTCCCTTGCTTTCGAATAGGCTTACTTTCCCTTGATAGAGCTTAACAATATCTTCCTTTTCAGGGGCAATAGTCTTAACATAATCCTTTAGCTCATTATATAAAGATTCATCATCTACGTGAATACTTGTAAACTCTTTATTTAACTCGTCTCTTAATACTGTAGTAGCCCGATTCATTTCTCCAAGTAGCTTTTTTCTTGGAGTTGCATCTTTAAGTTCTTTGAACATTTTAGACCATTTTTGTTCTAAGTCTCTAAGGTCTTGGTCCAATTCGGCAACTTTTTTATTCTGTGCTACAGTTCTAATAATCACACCAAACTTTCTTGGTCTGATACTATTTATAAGTCTCTTTAAACGATTTCTCTCGGCTGGATCTTTTATTTTTTGAGAAACTGAAATCTTTTCTGAAAATGGAACTAAAACCAAAAACCTTCCAGGAATAGTTACTTCAGCACTAAGCCTTGGGCCTTTAGAGGATATTGGTTCTTTAGTTACCTGAACAGCGATTATTTGGTTAGAAGAGAGGTGTTCTTTTATCTTTCCATCTTTTAAAATATCTGGCTCTATCTTATTGTAACCAAGCTTATGGGTAGACTGTTTTCCAGATATAGAATCTTTGGTAAATTTACTCATTGATCTATATTGTGGACCTAAATCTAAATAATGCAAGAATGCATCTTTTTCGTATCCAACATCTACAAATGCGGCATTTAAACTTGGTACGATTTTTTTAACCTTACCTAGATAAACATCTCCTACATTAAATCGATCATCAAGACCTTCTTTATGAATTTCAACTAATTTGTTGTCATAAAGTAATGCAGTTACTACTTCGTCTGATGATGAATTTATAACTAATTCATACGACACTTAACCTCCTATCTGATTATAGCAGAGCGGTTACACAATAAAAATAATATTGTCAGTGGAAAAAGACTATTTGTTCTTATGTCTGTTTTTTCTCAGACGCTTTTTCCTCTTATGTGTAGAAATCTTATGTCTTTTTCTTTTTTTACCGCTAGGCATACTAATCTTTTAAATTATTATTAAATACTTTATTATTTCTTAATCTTATTTTTAACTCCTTCTACAAAAGTTTTAGCTGGCTTAAAGGTAGGAACAAAATGCTCTGGTATGATGATTGTTGTGTTTTTAGAAATATCTCTACCAGTTTTTTCTGCTCTTTTTTTAATCACAAAACTTCCAAATCCACGTAAATAAACATTTTCACCACTTTCCATTGCATCAATAATGGAAGTCATAAGTGATTCTACTGTTGCCTGCACAGCTATTTTCTCAACACCTGTCTTATCTGTTATTTCTGAAATTAAGTCTGCTTTTGTCATAGTTAAAATTAGGATTTCACCATTTATTGGATTGCAAATATAATTTTATTTATGAAAGCCAAAAAGCTACCGCTGAGTTTTTTATTTTTGTAAGTATGATTGATGATGATTTTAGTCTAAAATTAATTAAATGGTATAGTGAAAATAAACGAAACTTACCATGGAGAGAAAGTAAAAGTCCCTATAAAATATGGATTAGTGAAATAATTCTTCAACAAACCAAAGTAGATCAAGGGCTTCCATACTATTTAAAGTTTATCAAAAAATTTCCAAATGTCCATGATCTTGCAATAGCAAATGAAAATATGGTTTTAAAACTATGGCAAGGTCTAGGTTATTACTCTCGAGCAAGGAATTTGCACTATTCGGCTAAGTATATTTCTAACCATCTAAATGGAGAATTTCCAAAAACTTATGATGAATTAATCAAACTTAAGGGAGTTGGCAAATATACAGCATCGGCAATAGCATCATTTGCATTCAATGAAAAAAAAGCAGTATTAGACGGAAATGTTTTCAGAGTTCTAAGCAGGTATTTTGGAATTGAAGACCCCATAGATACTACATTGGGAAGTAAAATATTTGAAAATATAGCCTTCATCAATTTACCAAAGAAAAATGTAGACACTTACAATCAATCTGTAATGGAATTTGGCGCACTTCAATGCAAACCTGCAAAACCTAACTGTAACTCGTGTTCATTAAATAGCAAGTGCTTTGCGTTCAATAATAATAAAATCCTTTCCTTACCCTTAAAGTCTAAGAAAATCATAAAAAAAGAACGTTTTTTTAATTTTATAATTTTAAAGAGTGAAAAATTTATTTTTTTAGAAAAAAGAATTAAAAATGATATTTGGAAAAACATGTATCAGTTTCCACTTTTTGAAGAACCAATAGAATCCTTCTCTCCTCCTAAAGACTTAATTAAAACTTCTATCCTTTCTAAAAAAACAGAAGTTACCCATCTTTTAACACATCAAAAACTAAATGTTACTTTCTGGGAATTTGAATTTAAAAAACTTTTTCAAAACAAGAAATACGAAAAAATTAAAATAAAAAAATTGAACGAATATCCAGTTCCAAAAATTGTTGAAAATTATATAAATCAAAACATAAGTATTCATAGATTATAATTAAATTTGATAGGATAAAAACAAATCATGGCAGGTAGTGTAAATAAAGTAATACTAATCGGTAACCTTGGAAAAGACCCAGAAGTAAGGCATTTAGAAAATGGAGCAGCAGTAGCAAATTTTTCAATTGCAACTTCAGAAAATTATAAAGACAGAAAAACAGGTGAAAAAGTTTCTCAAACAGAATGGCATAATATTGTTGCCTGGAGGGGACTTGCAGAGATCGCAGAGAAATATCTAAAGAAAGGAGCCAAAGTATACATAGAAGGGAAACTTAAAACAAGAACTTGGCAAGATAAAGAAGGGAACAATAGATATTCGACTGAAGTAATTACCGATAGTCTCACTATGCTAGGTAGTACTGGAGAATCTATGGGAAGCTCTAGTCCAGGGAAACCTGTTGAAAATGAAAGTAAACCATCCCCCGAAAAGGAATTTTCATCGCCAGATGAAAATGATGATTTACCATTTTAAATCAAATAACACGAATTGGAAATTCCCCCTGCTTTTAAATTTTTATTAAAACCTTTAATTATTGTAGATTTTTCAAATCCTAATCTTGGAATATGGGCTTTAGCTATGTTGATTTTAGTTTTTTTATCCGCTCTTCTTTCAGGTTCTGAGGTAGCAATTTTCGGCTTATCAAATTCGCAGAAGCTAAATTTGTCTAACGAAACTGACAACAAAAACAGCAACAGAGTTTTAAAATTACTAGAAAGCCCAAAAAAACTTTTAGCTACAATATTGATTGGAAATAATTTAGTTAATGTCGCTATAGTTATAGTTTCTTCAATAATAATGAGTGAAATTTTCCCCACTAAAACACAAAACTTTATAACTAGTTTCATTATCCAAGTAGTTTCTGTCACATTTATAATATTGCTTTTTGGGGAGGTTATTCCTAAAGTTTATGCGAATAGTTACAACATAAGATTTTCAAAAACAATGGCATTACCTATTACCATTTTAAAAATTATTTTCAACCCTTTAAGTAATTTACTAATATCCAGCACGTCAATAATTGATAAAAAAATTGATAAAAAAATCGAGCTATTAAATTCGGAGGAGCTTAAGCATGCACTTGATTTAACAAAAGATAGTGTAGAAAATAATGAGGAGAAAAAAATTTTAGAAGGGATATCAAAATTTGGAAACACCGATGTAAAACAAATTATGACCCCTAGAACCGATGTTTTAGCGTTTAGAACTGATTTAGATTATAAATCTCTAATTAACGAACTGAAAACTGTTAAGTTTTCTAGAATTCCTGTTTACGAAGAAACTTTTGATCAGATAAAAGGCATTTTATATGTTAAAGATTTATTAGCCAATATGAACGAAGATTCTAAATATGACTGGAAACAGCTATTAAGAGATGCTAAGTTCGTACCTGAAAATAAAAAACTTGATGACTTGCTTAAAGAGTTTCAGGAAGAAAAAACCCATATAGCAATTGTTGTTGATGAATATGGAGGTTCGTCTGGAATAGTTTCTTTAGAAGACGTACTTGAAGAAATAGTTGGAGATATCACCGACGAATTTGACGAAAGAGACGTTACATTTTTAAAAATTGATGAGCGTAATTATATTTTTGATGGAAAAACTCCTTTAATTGACTTTTATAAAATTTTAAATATAGATGGGAAAATTTTTGAGAAAGCTAAGGGAGAATCTGACACTTTAGCTGGATTTTGTATTGAGCAAGCAGGTAAGATTTTATTAAAAAATGAAAGAATCTCCTATCAAAATTACCATTTCACAGTGGAAGCATCGGATAAAAGAAGAATCAAGAAACTAAAAGTTAGAATTGATTAATTTCCTAAAATATTTATTAATATCTATTTTAATTGTAGCCTTAAGTTGCTCAAGAGAAAAAACTTTCCCAAAACCAAAAAGTTACTTGAGAATAGACTTACCAGTAAAAGATTTTTACGATATAAAAGATTCTTGTATGTTTAGCTTTAAACTTCCCGATTATGCTTCATGGGAACAAAAATTTAAAGACTATCCTGAATGCAGCAAAACTATTATTTTCCCTGAATTTAAAGCAGAAGTCTTATGTGAATATTTTGAGCTGAATGACAATCTTTTAGAAATGTCAGAGGGATTTAGAAAAATGGTCTACGAACACAGCTTTAAATCATCTGCTATTGTAGAAAGAGTTTGGAAAAATGAAGATGAAAAAGTTTTTGCACTAGCCTATGAAATAAAAGGCAATACTGCTTGTAATTATGCTTTTACAATAACGGATAGTTCTCAACATTTTTTTTCAGGACAATTACTTTTTCAAACGAAACCCAACTACGACTCATTGAAGCCTTGCATTAGTTTTATCATTGAAGATTTGGAAGAAATGATAAGTTCTTTTCAGTGGGTTAACTAAAAGCTTGAATACCAGTTATGTCAAGACCAGTAATCAACAAATGAATATCATGCGTTCCTTCGTAAGTAATTACAGATTCTAAATTGGCCATATGTCTCATCACAGAATACTCATTCATAATTCCCATTGCGCCATGAATTTGTCTTGCTTCTCTAGCTACTTTCAAAGCCATATCCACATTGTTTCTTTTAGCCATAGATATTTGAGGAGAAGTTGCTCTGTCTTCATTTTTAAGTTGCCCTAGACGGAAAGTTAAAAGCTGCGCTTTGGTAATTTCTGTAATCATTTCTGCAAGCTTTTTTTGAATAAGTTGGAAGCTAGCGATTGGTTTTCCAAATTGGATTCTTTCCTTGGAATATCTCAGTGCTGAATCGTAGCAATCCATTGCTGCACCAATTGCTCCCCAAGCAATACCATATCTTGCAGAATCTAAACACATTAATGGAGCTCCAAGACCATCTTTATTTGGTAAGATATTTTCTTTTGGGACTCTGACATTATTAAAAATAAGCTCTCCTGTTGCAGAAGCTCTCAGGGAATGTTTTCCATGCATTTCTGGTGTTTGAAAACCTTCCATCCCTCTTTCCACAATAACTCCTTTTATTCTGTTATTAGGGTCTTTTGCCCAAACTACTGCAATATCAGCAAATGGAGCATTGGATATCCACATTTTGGCTCCATTTAGTATTAAATGATCTCCATCTTCTTTGAAATTGGTAGTCATTCCTCCTGGATTAGATCCAAAATCAGGTTCTGTTAACCCAAAACAGCCAATCATTTCTCCACTGGCTAGTTTGGGTAAATATTTTTTTCTTTGGACATCACTACCAAATTTATAAATTGGATACATTACTAAAGAACTCTGAACAGAAGAAGTAGATCTTAACCCTGAATCGCACCTTTCTAATTCTTGCATAATTAGGCCATAGGATATTTGATCTAACCCTGCTCCACCATATTCTTCAGGAATATAGGGTCCAAATCCTCCAATACCAGCAAGGCCGTTTAGAATTTGATTGGGAAATTCTGCTCTTTCATAATAATCATCAATAATTGGCGAAACTTCTTTTTTCACCCATGCTCTTGCAGAGTCTCTAATTAATTTGTGTTCATCAGAAAGAAGTTCGTCCATAAAGTAATAGTCGTGTGCTTGGTATTGATCTTTACTCATTTTGTTAATTTTACACAAATGTATAGGTAATTAAAAATCTATGGCTAAATGTTGATGCATTTTTTTAAAATTGCATTGTGTACAATGAACTATTCGTATTTTTATGCAGTAAACCTATAATTTTACATTAAAAAATTAATTTGATTCCCCAAGAAACAATAGCGAAAATTTTTGATTCTGCAGATATTGTAGAAGTAATTGGCGATTTTATTCATTTGAAAAAATCAGGCTCAAATTTTAAAGGTCTAAGCCCATTTGCAAATGAAAAAACACCATCTTTTATGGTTTCTCCTGGGAAAAGGATATTTAAAGACTTTAGCTCTGGAAAAGGGGGAAATGTAGTATCCTTTTTAATGGAACACGAACATTTATCCTATCCAGAAGCACTGAAGTGGCTCGCCAATAAATACAATATTGAAATTGAAGAAACTCAAGAAACTGAAGAACAAATAGCGGCAAAGCACCAAAAGGAAGGATTGTATTTAGCCCACCAATTTGCTAATGAGTTTTTCAAAAAATCTTTAAAGGAAACCAACGAAGGGAAATCTGTTGGATTGTCCTATTTGAAAAAAAGAGGTTATAATCTAAATACTATAGAAGAATTTGAAATTGGTTACTCTCCAGACGATTATAATGCTCTGGAAAGTGAAGCAAAAAATTCTAACTACAGCCTAGAGCCATTAAAAAAATCTGGATTAATAAAAGAAGGTGAAAAAGGTACCTATGATTTTTTTCGCGGAAGAATAATTTTTCCAATTCATAATATAACTGGTAGAATAATAGGCTTTGGAGGCAGAACTTTAAGAACAGATAAAAAAGTTGCAAAATACTTCAACTCCCCGGAAAGCGACATATACAACAAGAGTAATGTTCTATATGGGTTATTCCAATCCAAGAGTGAAATTATTAAAAGCGATTCATGTTTGCTTGTAGAAGGTTATACCGATGTTGTTTCTCTTCACCATAACGGGGTGAAAAATGCTGTTGCATCAAGTGGAACATCGCTAACGGATGGTCAAATTAGGCTGATAAAAAGATTTACAAATAATGTTGTAATTCTATATGATAGCGATCCAGCTGGAATTAACGCTTCTTTTAGGGGTGTGGACATGTTATTAAAAGCTGGTTTAAGTGTTAAAGTAGTTTTGTTTCCAGAGGGAGAAGATCCTGATAGTTATTCCCATCAATTATCTACTGAAGATTTTAGATCTTATTTAAATGACCAGCAAACTGACTTTATTTCATTTAAAGCAAATCACTTACTTGAAAAAACAAAGAACGATCCAATAAATATTTCTAAAACTATTAATGATATAATTACTTCCATTTCTATTATTCCAGATGCAGTATCTCGATCGGTTTACATTAAAAAAACTGCTCAAATATTTGAAATGGATGAGCAACTTCTCATTACTGAAATTCAAAAAAAATTACGTTCTAAAAGAGAGCCTCAATCTCCCAATTCTCTTCCATCTATAACTCCAAATAACTTACCTAGTAAAACATTTCAAAAGGGGATAAAACACGATTTAAGCAACCAAGAGCAGGACTTAATAAGACTAATGTTAAGTTATGGAGCACATTCTATTAAAGTAGAGGTATTGAACGAAAATGAAAAATCAACCGTAGAATATCCTTTAGCCCAATTTATAGTAGAGGAAATTTTATCCGATAAACTTTCCTACAAAAATGAGAAATATCAGTTGGTTTTTAATGAGTTTTTAGAAGGGTTGGAAAAAGGACTAGTATTAAATGAACAACATTTTGTGCAAAATCCAAATCTAACTAGTCTAGTTGCAGACTTAACAACTTCGCAGAACATTTTAAGTGAAAATTGGAAAAACAAACACCAAATTCATACAAAAATTGAATCTGACCGATTAAAACAAGCAGCCGAAGAGTCTGTTTTTATTTTTAAATTAAGAGTGACTGAAAATCTTATTTTAGAGAAGCAACAAGCATTAAAAGAAATGGACTCCAATGAATCCAATGAGTCAATAATTAAAGAAATTAAGGAATTAACCAAAGTACGCAATATATTTGCTAATGAATTGGGTATTATTGTAACACAATAGATTATGGATTTTATAGAATATTTACAACAACATTTACTTAACCTAAGTCTTTTTGGAG